>JBJTSS010000321.1:0-5366 GCA_046079785.1 Bacteroidota bacterium | reverse complement strand
CTTTGGAAATCCTTGGTCCCTGGGTGTGTTCAATAATCTTAATTTTAATTTTCTCGGCAGGAGACGGCTTTGGTACGGTGTTTCTTTGACGGTCATCGTGGCAGGTTTGGTTTCGATGGCAACCCAGGGATTCAATCTAGGTGTGGATTTCAAAGGTGGTCGCAGTTATGTTGTTTCTCTGGACAACGATCGTGAGGCCGGAGAAATGCGAACAGCCCTGGCTCGTGAATTTGGTTCTGCACCGGAGGTTAAAACTTTTGGGGGCGATCGTCAGTTCAAGATTACGACGACGTACAAGATCCAAGACAACAGCGAAACGGTGGATTTGGAAGTAGAAAACAAATTGTGGAAAGGCCTTCAGGGCTTGTATACCCAAGCCCCGGATGAGGCCAAGTTCAAGAATGAGTTCCTAATGAGTTCCCAAAAAGTAGGTCCTACCATCGCAGATGACATCAAGGTTTCGGCGGTATGGTCCATTATTTTCGCCTTGGTGGCTATTTTTGTGTATATTGTTATACGTTTCCAAAAATGGCAATATGCGCTTGGTGCAACGGTCGCTTTGGCGCATGACGTTTTGGTAGTTTTGGCGGTTTTCTCTTTGGGTTGGAAATGGATGCCCTTTTCGATGGAAATTGACCAGGCCTTCATCGCGGCTATCCTAACTATTGTTGGTTATTCGATCAACGACACGGTGGTTGTTTTTGACCGACTGCGCGAAGATTTGGGCGACCGCAAATTGTCAGCGGACCTCAAAATTATGAACGGGGCACTCAATACCACCCTAAGCCGAACTTTGATTACGGCGTTTACCACCATCATCACCGTGGTAGTTTTGTTCTTGTTTGGCGGTGATGTCATCAAAAGTTTTTCTTTTGCAATCCTTATTGGTTTGATTGTTGGAACCTATTCGTCCATTTTTACTGCCTCGGCCTTGGTCTTGGATACGGTACAATGGATGGAGAATCGCGCCAAGTCCAAATAAAGCATGGTGTTGGAACCCCTAACATCGTGGACCCCTGTCGATCTGGAATCGGCGGGGGTTCTTGATTTTATGGCGGCGCAGGCTGTTGAGGGTTTCCTGACCGGATTGCACGCAAGCCCTCACCATGGTTTTTCGGTGGAATTTGCGGAGCATCGCTTGTACAATACCGGTGAGTCCACCCGGCATTTGGATTGGAAGCTTTTGGCGCGAACGGATAAGTATTTTTCTAAGCGTTACGAAGAAGAGACCAACCTCCGGGCCCACCTTTTGGTGGATGCATCGGCTTCCATGTTTTACCCCGAAACAGGAAACAGCAAATGGGAATTTGCGTTGCGCACGGCGGCGGCCTTGACCCATGTTTTTCGTCGCCAAAGAGATGCCTACGGGTTGATGCTCTGCGATGATCAATTGCACCGCTTGGTCCGCCCGGGTTTGGGTCAATCCCACCATCATACGGTGATGTTGCACCTCCAAAAAGCCCTTCGGGCTAAGGCAGATCAATACAGCAAAGGAACGGCTTTGGTGGAGTCCTTGAACGAATTAGCGGAAACCATGCCCCCCGCAGTTTGCTTTTGGTCTTTAGCGATTGTTTTGAACCCGGAATGGATGCCCAGGCTTTGGTTGCTGCCTTGCAACACCTGCGTTACAATCGTCACGAAGTTTTGTTGTTTCAGGTTCTGGATCACCAAACGGAGGTTCGTTTTGATTGGCCCCAAGGGCCTTACCGGTTGATTGATCCCGAAACGGGAAATGAACTCAAACTTAATCCATCGGAATACCGAGAAGCGTATGTCCAAGCCTACCAGGATTTTGCCTCCGAAATGCGTTTACGCTGCGGGCAATTGCAGATAGAATGGATTGAGGTAGATTGCCAAAAGGGTTTAGCGGATGTGTTGCAGGGTTATTTGCGTCAGCGTTCCAAACGGTTTCGGTAGCGTGTAGCCCAAGCATCGACCCCTACAGCCCCGAGAAGGAGCAAGGTTCCTGCATAAAATCCCAAGGACATTTGTTCGGTACTTCGAAAGAGGAGCCAACCGAGAAAAATGCCGTAAACGGGCTCCATATTAACCGATAACACAAAACTAAAAGGATCGATCCGACGCATGAGTCGAATACTGGCCACAAAGGGATAACAGGTGCACACAAGGGCCAACCATAGCAACCAAAACCAATCCTGCAGCGATGGTAACATCCAAGGCCAGTCCCAATCCAAGGCTATTCGGGTTCCTGGCAAAAGAGGACCAACGTTCAATTCCAAAAGCATCCATACCGAAACGCCCAATAAACCTCCCCACATCTCCCAAAAGGCCACCCTTAGCGGCTCCTCTCGTTGGGTGAAGCGACCGTTGATAATGGCAAACCAGGCCGCCAACAAAGCCGAAGAACAGGCGGTCCACCAAGCCAAAGCTGGGAATTGTTGAACCCTGGTCAGTAGTAGCATAGCGGCCAAGGCCACCAACGAAAGAACCCATTCGCGCACAGCCGGTCTTTGCCTTGCATAAAGAGCCTTGATTAGGCTGGCCCAAAAAGACGAAGTGGCCAAACCCGCCAAGGTTAGGGATATGTTCGAAATCCGTATGGCATGATAAAAGGTCACCCAATGGGCGGCAATGATGAGTCCGGTGGCCATCATGGAGACGATCGATGAGTTGGTTGGTTTGAGGGGCATGCCTTGGTATGCAGCCCATGCGCCCAACATCAGGCCTGTGATGGCGACCCTGTTCCAAACGAGGTAGAGGGCTTCGACTTGAATCAGCTTCCCGAGGATGGCGGTGAATCCCCAAATAAAGACAATGAAATGCATTTCAGCAAGTTCCTTCCAACGGGGACCAACGAAGGAAGCGAAAGACCATTTGAACACGGGGACAATAGGGATTAGCGTGGGGCTTTGCGATAGAGATAGGCTGTTGCCAACCCAAAGATGAGGTTGGGGGTCCAGGCTGCAAGCAACGGATGAAAATTTCCTTTGATGGCAAAGGTGAGACTAAATCTCTGCATAACAATAAACGCAAAACAAAGCCCTAAACCCCAGCCCAGGGCAGGCCCCATGCCACCGCGCTTTTTGGGGGTGGCAAGACTCAAGCCCATGAGGGTAAAAATCAGTGCCGAAAAAGGAATAGCCGCCCGGGAATAATGCTCCACCCAAAAGGCCTCGGTGGGTTCGCTGCCCTTACGCTCCAAGGCACGGATGGTGGTTAACAATTCTTTTCGATCCAACAAAAAGGCGTCCGCCGCCAAGGAACTGCCAAAATCTTCCGGTGTAAAACCTGTTTTTTGGTAGAGGGTATCGTCGTACACCACCTTCATGGCGTTGTTATTCCATGATTTGGTGGTAACCTGGATCAATTCCCAGCCTTCAACTTGGGATTTCCAACGGATGCGCTCCGCACTCCTTCGCCATCGTAACTGACCGCCCCCAAAACGATCCATGGCCATGCGGTAGCCGGTGCTGTCGCTATGCGAATAGGACTCCAAGTAGACCAAACGTCCGGGAGCGGTTTGCAATTGGCGGTGCCGAGTTTGGCTATAACCCGGGTCCCTAAGGTACAGGCTTTCGAAACGTATCCGAGCCCGGTTGGATGGCGGTAACACAAAGTTGCTTAAGGCGTAATTGAGTCCACCGATAAGAAAGGCCACCCCAAGAAAGGGTCGGCTAATGCGACCAAACGACCAACCGGCATTGAGCAGGGTGATGATTTCATTTCGTTGGGCCAAACGGGCTCCTGTAAAAATGACTGCGATAAAAACAAAGAGCGGACTGAGCAAATTTGCATAGTACGGTATGAAATGGAGATAATATTCATTCCATACTTGACCCATGCTGAGCGAGTGTTTCAAAAAGCCATCCAACTTTTCGGTTAAGTCAAAGACCATGGCGATGAGGATAAAAACCGCTAATGCCCCGGCGTAATTTACCAGGTACATTCGCCCCAAATAGCGGTCAATTTTTTTCACGGGTCTTAGAAGGGTCTGCCGGGCCATCCAGATCCACGGGGCCTATTTGACGCATTAATTTCTGGATTTTACCCGCCCGTTTACGCAAATAACGAGTGGGCTGGGCAGGATTACGTTTTCGAGGGTTGGGAAAAACGGCCACGATCAAGGCGGCCTCCTTTTTACTGAGTTTTTGGGCAGGTTTGTGAAAATAATGTTGGGCTGCTGCTTCTGCCCCATAAATCCCCGGTCCCATTTCGATGCTGTTAAGGTAAACCTCCATGATTCTTCTTTTGGGCCAAAGGAGTTCGATGCACCCCGTGAAATAAACTTCCAGCCCTTTGCGCAAATAATTTCGTGCCGGCCATAAATAAACATTCTTGGCTGTTTGCTGTGAAATGGTTGACCCTCCCAAACGACGTCGACTGCCGCTTTGGTTGCGTTGGTAGGCTTTTTGGATCGCATCCAAATCAAAACCATGGTGTCGTAGGAAGTGCTGGTCCTCGGCCGCAACCGCCGCTTGGACCAGATGGGGTGAAATTTGCTCCAAGGGTACCCAATCCCGGTTCCAACGGTATTCTTGGCCCGGTTCTGGTCCTTCAAACCAGCGAATGAACATTAAGGGAGTGAACGGCACCGGGACCCAACGGTAAACCAAGGTCAACCCCAGCGTACTCGCCAGAGCGATCCAGAGAAAGCGTAGGAAAAACCGCAGCATGTTCCAAATTTAAGGTCCTAGGTCTAGGCAAGCAAACAAACCGTCCTATTGGGTTGTTTTGATACCATGAAGTTACCAGGATTTTGGCCTCAGCCGTGGAAACGATGGTCACTTTTGCTGGCCATTCTTATTTTGGCCTCATTTTGGGGCTTGTCACGTTGGAATGGCGTCTTGGCCGGCCCTACTAAAAATCCACCCATGAATTTTTATGATCTAAAAGCCCGGGATAGTTATGGACAAGAGGTTTTGTTTTCGAAGTTTCGGGGACGTATAGTTTTGTTGGTCAATACAGCCACCGGTTGTGGTTTGGCCCCTCAGTTGAGGGATTTGCAGGAACTTCAAAATCGTTATGCCGATAGGTTGGTGGTGGTGGGTATTCCCACCAACGATTTCTTGGGGCAAGAGCCTTTGAGTGGTTCCAAAATCAACGAACATTGCCAGCGCAACTACGGGGTCGAGTTTTTGATTTTGGCTAAAGGGTCTTTGAGGGGATCGGACAAGGATCCCGTTCTTCGATGGTTGACCACCAAAAGTCTCAACGGTGCATTTTCGACCCGAATTTTGTGGAACTATCAGAAATACTTGGTAGACGAGGAGGGACGATTGGTAGATTGGTTTTCGCCATGGACGGCCCCGCGTTCAGCCAAACTCTTACGTTTAATCGAAAAATCTTGAGCCCGGCAGATTTTATTGGGAATCATCCTGAATTTCGTGCATTGACTCAGAGGAGAA
>JBJTSS010000320.1:0-5730 GCA_046079785.1 Bacteroidota bacterium | reverse complement strand
ATTGAGATCGTAAAAAAAGTAACCGGAACCTTTGGCAGGGGCATCCTTGGGAATTAGGGGGTCTACCAAAACATCAAGGTAGGTTCTACGTCCCGAAAGGATATACGATGCCTTGCCACGCTTCAGGGGCCCTTCGGTTGTGAAACGAGACGCGATTAACCCCAAACCGCCTTGGGTAACGTGTTTTTGGTTGTTCCCTTCGCGCATTGTCAAGTCCAGAACCGAAGAAATTCGTCCCCCGTATTCAGCGGGCATGCCTCCTTTGATCAATTGACTGTTGGCGAGGGCATCCGCGTTAAAAACCGAAAAAAATCCAAATAGATGGGATGCATTATAAACCACGGCTTCATCCAAGAGAATCAAATTTTGGTCCGGCCCCCCACCCCGCACATAGAAGCCTGTGGTGCCTTCGCCCCCGTTTTTGACACCCGGTAACAACTGAATGGTTTTGAGGATATCGGCTTCGCCCATAAGGGCCGGAAGGCTTTTGACCTGACGAATGTCTACTTCGTTGACGCTCATGCGACCTTGGGTAATGTTCTCGTCGGCCCGTTTTCCTTGAACGATAATTTCTGCCCCTTCGACAATCGCCTCATCCAAAATCCAGTTCAATTGCACGCTACGAACCAACCGCAGGCTTTTGCTGGATTTTTGATAACCTAGGTATTGAACCACCAAAGTCTGTTCCCCGGAGTCCAAGACCAAGGAATAGAAACCGTACGGATTGGTGACCGTGCCCGTTCCCTTGGCTGAAGCCAACACCGTGGCGCCCACCAGATTTTCGCCGTTTTGGCCCCGGACATAACCGGATACCGTATAACGCGGAACCCGGTCCAATTCCAGGCTCGTGGCGGCCATCGAGGGCTCAACCATTCCAAGGACCAACCCCAAAAAGAAGTAGAGGCACGTCCAAAGAAGGAGGTAACGGTGAAAACGATTTAGGGGAGCAGCAGGCACGTTCGATTTTGCCGGTAACGATCACCGGACAGATTAACAACGTAAAATCCGGGCTTCGGTTTGGATATCTCCACAAAATTCTCACCACTTTCGGGGGGCCAAGGCAAGGATTCCGAAAACACAGGTTGCCCGTTGGTCTGGTACCAGGTCAAGGTATAGATCCCGGGGGGAATATGCTGTCCCATCAAGCGCAGGGGGGATTGATCCGGGCAGGGTTGAGGGGCCCAGGACCAATTCGGGTTGGTGGATCTTGGAGGTCCCTGCCATCCCGCCAAGTTCAAGGCCCTAGCAAGGTTGGGGACACCGTACCCGTTGAGGGTATCGGGCTGGTTAGCGCGATTGGCACTGCGCTGCAACAGCTCAAATAGTTGGTAGGCATGGCGGTTGGGCAAGGCTTGCCATAAACAGGTCGCCAAACCCGCCATGATGGGACCAGCAAAGGACGTACCGGAAACAAAGGCCGTGCCGGGTCCCGGTATGGCACAGGTTGCCGCCCCTGCACCCACGGCCATAACATTGGGCTTAATTCGCCCATCGGCGCTGGGCCCCATGCTGCTAAAACCAACGCGAACCCCGAGTGTATCGGTGGCACCCACCGCCAAAACCGAGTCTCCATCGGCTGGCGCACCGATTTTGAACCAAGGACCGCCCCCATAATTCCCCGCCGAGTTGACCACCAAAATGCCTTTGGCGGCAGCCCGATCGGAGGCAATCGTCATGCGCGATGTGTTCCCGTCCATTGCTGACCACGGGTGATTCCAAGCGGGCACATCAAAGGTGGTATAAATGAGCGAACTGTTAAAGACATCCGCACCCAGGCTATCGGCTCTTTCGGCAGCCACCACCCAATTGTCTTCTTCAACGGGATTCTCGGAGCCACCGACGTTGTTTTCGGTTCGGTACAAAAGGTACTGGGCCATTGGAGCGGTGCCCATGAGTTCACCGGGTAGATTCGCGGCCAGGCACCCCATAACATAGGTTCCGTGACCATCCAATTCATAAACTTGGGAGTCCATGTCCACAAAATCGTAGGTATCCAAGACGCCGCCCCGAACATAGAGGGAATCAAATGCACGAATCTGAGGCATGGACACAAAACCTGCGTCAAAGACGGCCACAAGCAAACCCTGACCTCGGTAACCTTGGTTATGAAGGAAATCGCCTTGATGCAAACGAATTTGGGCCTCGGAGGCCCCCCAAGGGGACTGGGTTCTGGAGGGCAGATGGCTGGGGGCGACTTGCATATCGGCGGCTTCTTTGTAGACCGGCGAATAAGTTCCGTAGGCAGAACGGCGACCATTGGGCAAGGCTGATCGTACAAAGGGCAGGGTCAAAATGCGTTGCCGTATTACGGAATCGTTGTTGGGAATACGAATGGTGGCCCCATTGAGCCATTTGCTCGTATGCTTGACCACGGCACCTAAGGCACGAAGGCTATCCACAAAAGGGGCATATACAGGCAAATCCGTACTATCCAAAGCAATACCCTGGCGGATACGGCGGGCTATGGAACGTGGTCCCAAAAAAGCCTGGGGCTGGTTAAGGCTGTAGGACCCGGCAGGCTTGTGGGTAAATTCAATCCAGTAGGTGTCTCTTCCTTGACCGTGGACCAGCGATACGGTCACCCAAAAGCATAACACGGAATACAATAATTTTTTCATGGTTCTGAATTAAGCGGTCATGGGTTCGGAGTTGATGATCCACCCCCCACCAAGAACCGTATCCTCGTGATAAAAAACTGCGGCTTGACCGGGAGCAATGGCTCGAACCGGGGCCATAAATTCGACATGCACCTGATCACCCTCGGGCTTCAAAAAGGCCGGCGTGCCCGGATCCTTGTATCGAATTTTGACTACGGCATCCAAACCTTCGGACGGTAGGGATTGGATCTTTTGCCAATTGACTTGACCCACCCGCATTGTTTTGCGATCCAGATCCTTCAAGTCACCCAGAACCACCCGGTTATGCTGGGCATCAATGGAAACAACGTATTTGGGCGTCCCAAAAGCCGTTTCCAAACCCTTGCGTTGTCCTACGGTATAAAAAGGATACCCTTGGTGCAAACCCATGGGATGCCCCTGGGGGTTCACAAACTCACCACCCCGCACCTGTTCCTCCAGTCCGGGCACCCTGCGTTTGAGGAATCCTCGGTAATCGTTGTCCGGAACAAAGCAAATTTCGTAGCTCTCGGGCTTGGTGACCAAATTGCGATAACCCCGATCTTGGGCCATTTGGCGTATGGTTTGTTTGGTGTATTGTCCCATCGGGAACAAGGTTCGGTTCAAGGAAGATTGGGAGAGGCCCCAAAGCACATAGGATTGGTCTTTGTTGGTATCGTCTCCGCATAACACAAATCGCCTCCCTTCCTCCGTTTGACCCAAACGCGCATAATGTCCGGTGGCGATGTAATCACAACTCAATTGGTCGGCACGGCGCAGAAGGGCATCCCATTTGATATGGGTATTGCACATCACACAGGGGTTGGGCGTCCGCCCGGCCATGTATTCGTCCACAAAATAATCAATCACGGATTCGCCAAAATGTTCGCGGATATCCAGGATAAAATGAGGAAAGCCCAGCGTCACCGCGACTTCCCGGGCATCGTTAATGGAATCCAAACTACAGCAACCGGTTTCTTTCTTGTTGCCCCCGCTGGCGGCATAGTCCCAGGTCTTCATGGTGAGCCCTACCACCTCAAAGCCTTCTTCGTGCAAAAGTGCCGCGGTCATGGTGGAGTCCAATCCCCCACTCATGGCCACCAAAACTCGGCCTTTGGACTTTTTTATCAACATGATGCAAATCTACGGGGCTGGGACGAAGGGAACTGCGCTTGGAATTCTATTTTTGAGGAGCAGGATTTGAACCTAATCGATGGCCAGCCTTTCAACAAAGATCCAAAACCAATTGAACCGACTCAAAACCCTGGAACAGGGCTTCAAAGAGGCGGGTCTGCGTATTCGCTACGAAAAAGGCAATTTTCAATCCGGTTACTGCCTTTTTGAAGACCAAGGGGTGGTCATCGTCAATAAATTTTTTTCGCCGGCCGCCAAAATCGATACCCTGGAGGAAATAACCCGACAAATTTTAGGGACCTGGACCTTTTTGGGTGAGGCCCAGAGGGAATCCTTGGAGCGTACCCTGCTTGTTCTGGTATAGGCATGTCCGGCATGCAGGTCGAATTCTTGGGAACCGGTACATCGCAGGGCGTTCCGCTCATTGGTTGTACCTGCCGTGTTTGTTTGTCCCAGGATACCCGGGATCAGCGGCTCCGGTGTTCGGTTCTCATTCGCCATCCCTTAGCACATTTTGTGATTGATTCGGGCCCCGATTTTCGACAGCAAATGCTTCGTGCCCAGGTTCATCGTTTGGATGCTTTGTTATTCACCCATGGCCACAAGGATCACATAGCAGGTACCGATGATGTGCGGGCCTTCAATTATTTGCAGCGCAAGCCCATGCGCCTTTATGCTGACCAAAGGGTCCAAGCGGCTTTGAAACGAGAATTTTATTACGCCTTCGAAGAACATCGTTATCCGGGGATTCCGGAATTGCATTTGATGAACATCGACGAAGAACCCTTTGACCTTTTGGGTGTTCCAATAATTCCTTTGCCGGTTATGCATTTGAATTTGCCCGTCTTAGGTTTTCGTATTGGACCCCTGGCCTACATTACCGATGCCAACGCCATCCCCGATGCCACGATAGACCGTCTAGAAGGGGTTGAGGTCTTGGTTTTGAATGCTTTGCGTCAAACCCCTCACCCCTCCCACTTCACGTTGGATGAAGCCTTGGAGCAAGCAAGACGCATCGGTGCCGAACGAACCTATTTCACCCATCTTTCTCATCAAATGGGGCTGCATACGGAAATCTCCAGCATCCTACCAAGCGGGGTAGAACTTGCCTACGATGGTTTGGTCTTGGGATGGGATGAGCCTGCTTAATTTTGAACCATGGAACTCGGAAACAAACTCCCCTATTTTGAACTCCAAGGCTGCGATCTTCAAACCCATTCCTTGGTGGATGTGAGTGACAAATCCTGCGTCTTGGTCATGTTCATTTGCAACCATTGCCCCTATGTTGTGGCCTATTTGGACCGAATTAACAAATTAATTCATCGGTACTACGAAGACAATTTGGGCGTTCTGCTGATCAACTCCAACGACCCGGCCAAATACCCGGTGGATTCTTTTGAAGGAATGCAAGCCTTGGCAAAGCAATACAGGTGGGAGTCGTTGTACCTACACGACGAGACCCAGGAGGTGGCACGACTCTTTGGAGCCCAAAGGACTCCCGAAGCTTTCCTGTTCAATTCGAGTAGAGAACTGGTTTACCATGGTGCAATCGATGATAGTTGGGAGCAACCCAATTTGGTGACCAGGGTTTACCTGGAGGACGCCATCGAATACACCTTGGATGGGCTGGAAGTAGACGTACCCCATGTGGATCCGGTGGGTTGCACCATCAAGTGGAAACCGGTATGAGTGCCGCTGACTTTCACGCCGAACGAGCCTTCATCGAGAAAGCCTGGGCGGATACGAATCTCCGTTCCCATCCCCTGACCGTTCAGGCAGTGAATCGGGTGATGGATGCCTTGGACCAAGGCCTGTTGCGTACCGCCGAACCTGATTCAACAGGGGATTGGGTTGCTTTGGAATGGGTCAAAATGGCCGTCCTTTTGTACTTCCCTTACCAAAATTCCGTGACCATGCAAGCCGGTTTTTTGGAATTTTACGATAAGGTGCCGGTCAAAACCGGTTTGGATAAATTGGGTAT
>JBJTSS010000319.1:0-10310 GCA_046079785.1 Bacteroidota bacterium | reverse complement strand
CAAATCGAGAGGCAGTGGCCGAATGGTACATATCAAAACTCAAGCGTATTTTAGTACGACTCGCAGTGGAAACATTGAATTGATAACCACGAAGTGTATTGTTTCCATTGAATGGGTAATTGGTAGTGGACCATGTAAAATTGGTAGCGCCAACGGATGAGTCCGAAGAATTGTTGGTCGTTGTCACCGCAGAACCCAAAACAAAACTACCCAAGGGAGCATTGACCAAAGACGCTGTTCCAGAACCCCGGTGCGGGGTCGGCGTAAGCGTTCCTCCAGGCACCGTAGTCGCTGAGGTCCCGTTAAAATTCCAACGTGCCAGGGTATCACGAACCAAAGGTGTCCGGGTCATTCCCACCGTTTGGAAGGATCCGTTATTGACTTTGTAATGCAGGAAAGCCGTATCAACTTCGGAACCGTCGGTGATTTTGACCGGTATGGTAAAAGGCCCGAGGTTATAAACAGCACCCAAGAAAACATCGCATTGCTGAAAAGTAGCCGGCCATTCCACCAAAGGTGGTCCAGAGGCGGTGAAGGAGTAGAATGCCGTGGTGTCCGGCAATTTGCGGCGAAAACGTCGCAGTGAATTATCCACGGCCTCGATATAATAACGAACCGAATCCCCGTCCACGGTGAAGAGGGTATCCCGGTAATTAATACCCCCCACATTGGGCATGCGGCGAATTAGAAGGGGTCCGTTGTTAATCGAATAGGCCAAAATGGCACTATCAATGCCCGATGCATCACTCATCTGGGCGTTGATAACAAAAGGACCCGGGCTAAATTGATTCCCTACAACCGGTGCGCTATGGACAACGGTAGGGTTTCTGGACGCGACATACGTTATAAAACTATCACCCAAGGAAACTTGATTGGGAAAGTATCGAATATTACGTCTGGGCGATGAGTCTATCGCTCGAATAAGGTAACGTACCGTATCCCCATCGGCAATGCGGGTGGAGTCCAGATTCCCTACCCAGTTCAGGGTCGTTCCTTGACGAAGCATACGGACCGAATCGATGACCCCACTGTTTATGCGATAAAAAAGATGGACACCTGCAGTGTCAATACCGGTTGAGTCACAACCCAATGAATCCCGAACCACCGCAGTAAAGCTTTGGTTGATATTGAATTGAACTCCTGTTAATGCCGTGTGAGTAATCAACGGAGGAATGCCCTCCGAAAATGACGAGGTGACCAGAATCGAATCCAACAACCAGCCGTAGGCCGATGGCACCGTTCCTAACCCGTTGTTGTTTCCATCTTTGAGAAAAAAGCGAATTCGTACATCCGGACGATTCGAAACAAAAGGAGACATGTCAAAGCGTTCTTGTTTCCACCAGGACGCCAGGGGTGTAGCACCTTGAACCGAAGGAGACCAATCCGCAGGGTAAGAGAACTGGGTGAAACGACTCGATGACCTAAAATCGGTTGAAGCCCCCAAGTACCGACAAGTGGTCCCGAGCAATCGAGTCCAGGTCACCCCGGCATCCACCGAATATTGAATAACGGCGGTATCGTTAAATTCTAATTTGGCAATGTGCGCAAAATCCAACCAAACCTTGAAATGCCCCAAAGTCGAAAAGGGCTTCAATTCCAAAATCGAGGTGGAGTTGGGGTTAATCCGACCCCGAACAGCCTTTCCGGAACTGTTGATAGGAAAACGATAGGCGCCAACCGTATCCCAAAGGGCCACGGCCGATGCCGGAATGTAGGATCGCAACACCGAATCGAACGGGTTGACGTTGTCAAAGGTGGTAAAAAAACGAGCCTGTACCCCGGGTGGCAGGACCGGCTGAGCATTCAAAGAACCATTGGTAGCAAAAAATGCCCATAAAAGCCCTAAAAGCCCTGTCCCTACCGTGAGGCGGCTAGTCCATCGGTTTCTCCAGCTCTTGGAAGTTAAAAACATAAGCAACGAAGTTTGGTCGTAACGCATTGGTATCCCTATCAAAGGGTCCAATATAGACCAAAAACGGCTTATTTAGTAATCTAAAAGGGTTTTTAATTTGGATTTTAGCCGATCCAATCCCAAAAATTCCTGCTCCAGACTCACGGCAAAAGGCACAGGGGTATCCAGGGCCCCAAATCGCATAACCGGGGCATCCAGGGATGAAAAGGCCTCTTCGGCAATGACTGCTGCAATTTCACCCCCAAATCCGCCCAACAGGGTGTCTTCGTGCATGACCAAAACCTTGCCTGTTTTGCGGACCGAGGCCAAAACGGTTTCTTGGTCCCAAGGCAGCAAGGATCGCAAATCCACCACCTCCAAATCAGCCTCCGGAAATGCTTTGCAGAGATCCAAAGCCCAATGAACCGCCATACCGTAAGCCACCAAGGTGGCCTCTGAACCATGGCGAAGCACCCTGGCCTTGCCAGGGGGTAATTCCGCAAGGCCCTCTGAAACCGGACCGCTTAGGCTCCGATACAGGGCTTTGTGCTCAAAAAACAAATACGGCGATTGATCCCGAAGGGCATAAAGCAACATGGCCTTTGCCTCGGCCGGAAACGCTGGGTAAACGACCTTGAGCCCGGGAACATGCGTGAACCACGCCTCGTTGGACTGGGAATGAAAGGGTCCGGCCCCTACCCCAGCCCCGGTTGGCATGCGGACCACAACGCGAGCCTCTTGCCCCCAACGGTAATGAATTTTGGCTAGGTTGTTGACAATTTGATTAAAACCACAAGTCACGAAATCAGCAAATTGCATTTCGACCATGGCCCGCTTGCCTGCAATGGACAAGCCCAAGGCCGCCCCAAGAATGGCTGATTCGCATAACGGGGTATTGCGTACGCGGTCTGCACCATAACGCTCTATTAGTCCTTCGGTGGCCTTAAAAACGCCCCCATAGGCACCAATGTCCTGGCCCATAAGGACCAAATGGGGGTCTCGATCCATCGCTTGATCCAACGCCTCCCGTACCGCATCCACCAAACGCAATTCCCGTTGATTTTGGTTCGACCAAACCTCCGACTCCCCGATGGGAGCAGGGGCTGGAGCATAGACCGCGGCTACCTCGTCCAACGCGTTGGGGGTAGGCTCGGGCTCCGCAAAAACCACCGAAAGAGCCTGATCAATTTGTTCAGCGAACGATTGCCTTAACCCGTCCTTGGCTTGTTGAGTTAACCAACCTTTTTTGAGAAGATACGCCTCGTAATTGGCCAAGGGATCCCGCAAAGACCATTGTTCCAACAATTCTTTAGGAACATACTTGGTACCCGATGCTTCTTCGTGACCCCGCATCCGAAAAGTCATGCATTCCAACAAAAGTGGACGAGGTTTCACCCGAAGCTCTGCAGCCCAATGGCGAACCGTTCGGTAAACCTCCAATACGTTGTTACCATCGACTTGAACAGCTTCCATTCCGTAACCTATTCCCTTATCAATGAATTGCTTACAACGAAATTGCTCTTGGGATGGGGTGGACAGTCCGTAACCGTTGTTTTCGATTACAAAAATGACCGGAAGCTGCCAAACAGCAGCTACATTGAGGGCCTCATGAAAATCACCTTCGGAAGTACCTCCATCGCCCGAAAAGGCCAGACTTACCGAGGGTTTTTGATCCAATTTCCAAGCCAAGGAGGTCCCATTCGCCAAGGTTAACTGTGGGCCCAAATGGGATATCATGCCTACCACCGCATGCTCCTTGCTTCCAAAATGAAACGAGCGTTCCCTCGCTTTGCTGTAACCCGATGCCTTCCCCTGCAGTTGAGCAAACAACCTTGTCAAATCCATACCCCTCGATGTAAAAACACCCAGGTTGCGGTGCAATGGAAAAATAAACTCGTCGGGGCGTAGGGCTTGGGTTGCTCCCACCGCAATGGCTTCCTGACCTATACCCGAAAACCATTTGGATACTTTGCCTTGACGAAGAAGAATAAGCATTTTTTCTTCGATCATGCGCGGTAACAACAAACCTTCGTAAAGCATCATTAATTCGGCATCCGTGCAGGATGAACGATCAAATTTCATTTTGTCGGAGGGAGCAAACCACTTCATCGGGTTGTTGGGTTGGAGCGTTGACGCCAAAGGGCGCGAAATGTTTGGGTTGCTGGAGCAGGTAGATGCCTTCGGGTTCCCCAAAGGGAACCCACAAAGCGAGCCATAAACCAAGACTTGGTCCGGGCACCGACCAAATCCAAGAGAGGTCGATGCAACATGGCCCTGGACCAGGCTTTCCAAACCCAATGTTGGGTCGAGGAGGCACCGGGACCCTGTGCGGCCTGGTGACGGTTGTTCAAAATCATTTGGTGCAAGGGTATTCGTACCGGACAAACTTCGGTGCAGTTACCACAAAGGGAAGAGGCCTGACTAAGGTGTTGAAACGACTCAAACGGCAAAAGGTGCGGAGTAATCACTTTGCCGATGGGCCCGGAATACGTTGCTCCGTAGCTATGACCCCCGATGTTCTTGTAAACCGGACAAGCATTAAGGCAGGCCCCGCAGCGAATACAATGCAGGGCTTGACGGGTGGCAGGATCTTCCAAAATGTTAGTACGGCCATTATCCAAAAGGATCACCACCATTTCTTGAGGTCCGTCTTTTTCGTCATCCCGGCGTGGACCATGAAAAATGGTGTTATAAGCAGTCATTTGCTGCCCTGTGCCCTTGGCCGCTAACAAAGGCCATAGCAAATCCAAGTCTTCCATCGAACCGAGAACTTTTTCGATACCAGCGATGACCACATGAGCTTTGGTGAATGTTGTGGACATCCGGGCATTGCCTTCGTTCTCCGTAACACATACCCCGCCTGTATCGGCCAAAAGAAAATTGGCGCCGGTGATACCCACCCCGGCCTGCAGGTATTTTGATCGTAACAAATTCCTGGCATGCTCGGTCAAGGCCTGTGGGCTTGCATGCGGTTCGGTACCTAATTTGCGATGAAATAAATCTGCAACGTCCTCTTTGGATTTGTGCATCGCGGGGGTCACGATATGGTAGGGCGGCTCCCCGTCCAATTGTTGGATATACTCCCCCAAATCGGTTTCAACAACCTCTACCCCATTTTTTTGAAGAAAATCGTTTAAATGGATTTCTTCGGTCACCATGGATTTGGACTTCACCACCAGGCGGGATTGGTGTCGTTGAACAACTTCCATCACCGCCTCCAGGGCTTCAGCCGCGTCGGATGCCCAGACGACCTGGGTTCCGTTGTTACGACAAGAACTCTCAAACCTCAACAAATGCTTTTCGAGATTTTCGACCGCCTGCCATTTGAGGTAGGCTGCTTGGTCCCTGGCCAATTCGGGGTCGCGGTAATCCTTTTGACCCACCTGAACTGCGGCGTGGTACCTCCCCATGTTAAAATTGATTTTGCGGCGATGATCCAAATCAAAGCCTTTGGAATCAATGATTTGATCAAAACGATCGGACGCCTTGGAAGGGTTCGTCATTAGGCT
Source organism: Bacteroidota bacterium (assembly GCA_046079785.1). Classification (GTDB taxonomy): domain Bacteria; phylum Bacteroidota; class Bacteroidia; order UBA7662; family UBA7662; genus SYHX01. Next base: position 4,910 of record JBJTSS010000319.1, on the reverse strand, counting down.
AGGGATAAACCGTTGGGATCCGGATCGATTAAGTCAATCCGACGTTGATGCCGCCCACCTTCAAATTCGGTAAAAGCAAAGGCTTGGACCATGGCCAAGACTTGATTTTGGTCAACAAAACGCGCCGGCAAACAAAGAATATTGGCATGGTTATGGGACCTTGCTAAGGCGGCTAATTCAGGTAGCCAACACAAGGCCGCTCTGGCCCCATGTACGCGATTGGCACTCATGCAGACTCCGTTACCGGAGCCGCAAAGAAGCAGACCCAAGACCCCATCCTGCCGGGCCGAAATTTGCCTGGCCAATTTTTGGGCAACCAAGGGGTAATCCACCGAATCCGAGCTATGACAACCAAGGTCTTCAACCTGGGCGCCACTGGCCAGAAGCCATTCTTTGAGGAATTCCTTGGTTTCGAAACCAGCGTGGTCACAACCAAGCACAAACGACTTGGTGGACCAATCCCCATCCCATGGCTTGGGATTAACCGGTGTTTTCATGGTTGGATTGGTTAGGTTCGTCGGTCGAATCCATAGCTAGGGCCGCGGCGGACGGACGATGCGATGCGGCCACCACCACAATGGACATTTCGTACAAGAGCATCATGGGTAAGGCCAAAATTAACATGCCCCCGATATCGGATGGGGTCAGCAAAGCGGCAATGACCAAATTGGCCACCACCGCATAGCGACGGTTACGACGCATCCAAGGCGCATTAATCAAACCGACCAATCCCAAAAAATAGGCCAAAACGGGTAATTCAAAAATCAAACCGGCGGTGAGGACCATCATGGTCAGGGCCGAAACGTAGGAACTCAAGCTCACCGTGTTAGCAACCTGAGCGCTCACGCTGTAATTGCTCAAAAACAAAATACTCATCGGGCCCAATACAAAATAACCAAAGGCGCATCCCCCAAAAAAGAGAAGCATGACCGCCAAGATCAATCGGCGCGCCGCAAAAAACTCCCGATCACGCAAGGCAGGGCTGATAAAACGCCAAAATTCCCAAACCAAATACGGAAACCCCAGAACCAAAGCTCCAAAAAAAGAAACATAGAGGTGCTGCATCAATTGCCCGGTTAATTCCAGGTTGACCAACTGCAAAGGCATAGCCTCCACGCACCACAATTTTCCTTGACCCATGGCCTCGCCCAACGAGCACAGCCAGCGGTACGATACAAAATCTGGATTCTTGGGGCCCAGCAAGACGGTATCAAAGACCCAGGCTTTTTGGGAAAAAAGCCCCAACATAAGAACAAAAAGAACCGCAACCGAGCGCCACAAGTGGGCTCTCAGGGCATCCAAATGCTCCATGAAACCCATGGAGCGGTCTTTGGTTTCAAATTGATCGGTGTACGCCAAGCCGCAAGAAAGGGCTCAAAGATACCCTTTGCGGTCCGTTTACGGGGTTTTTTTGGACTGAACATCCAAGCGCAATTCCTGCGCTTTGGCTTTCAGCGACTGAAGGCCTTTGCGGACCCGGGTGCCGGCGGCGGCATTCCCTTTGTCGTAGAATTTCTCGAAATCCTTTTCCATTTCGAGGACGGCATGGAGCAAAGTCTGGTATGGGTTCATAGGCGTAGGGTTTACTTAACTCTAAGATACACTTTGGATTAAAACAAGATTAAGGTTAACCCAAAAAAAATATGCAAGCCCCAGGGGGGCGATTTGGTCTGCTTGACCCCTTTACTTTAGACCACGACGATTCCTTCGTTTCGGTAGGCCCCATCGGCTAATTTGGCGGCCACCGAAGAAAAGGCCTCTAGGGTATGTGCAACATCGGCATCGGTATGCACGGCTGTTGGGATCAACCGAAGAAGGATGACATCCTTGGGAACCACCGGATAAACCACCACGGAACAGAAAATTCCCCAATTCTCCCGTAAATCCGCCACCATTCCAGTGGCTTCCCCCAGGGATCCGTTTAGAATAACCGGCGTTACAGGGGAAGCCGTTGGTCCCAAATGAAAGCCCCTGGCGCGCAGTCCGCTTTGGAGCGCATGAACGATTTCCCAAAGCCGAATTCGGAACTCCGGACGGGTTCGCATGAGGTCCAATCGCTTGAGGGCACCAATCACCAGCGGCATGGGCAGCGACTTGGCGAAAATCTGGGAGCGCATATTGTAGCGAAGATGTTGAATAACAGCCGCGCTGCCAGCAAAAAAACCTCCAATCGAGGCCATGGCTTTGGCAAAGGTCCCAAAATAAAGGTCCACCCCCTCGGTGACCCCCATATGGGCCGGGGTGCCCTGGCCCTCAGGGCCCATCACCCCAAAACCGTGGGCATCATCCACCAATAGGCGGAATTCGAATTCTTTTTTGAGTGCCACGACCTGGTCCAAGGCCCCCAAGGCCCCGGACATCCCAAAAACCCCCTCGGTTATCACCAAAATCCCTCCCTGGTTGCCCTGTTCCTCAATGACACGCCGGGCACGGACCAATTGGGTTCTCAAGCCATCCATATCGTTGTGCTTGTAAACAAAGCGCTTGCCTGCATGCAGTCGCACCCCATCCACAATGCATGCGTGGGATTCGGCATCGTAAACGATCACATCGTGGCGATCTACCAGGGCATCGATGGACGAAACCATGGCCTGGTACCCATAATTCACCAACAATCCCGCTTCTTTGCCGACATAACGGGCCAGTTCATTTTCTAGTTGTTCGTGCCTATCGGAGTTGCCTGACATCATACGGGCCCCCATCGGCCAGGCCATGCCGTATTCGGCAGCCGCCTGGGCATCGGCCTCCCTAACTTCGGGATGGTTGGCCAAGCCCAAATAATTATTCAAACTCCAAACCAAGTTTTCGCGTCCTCTGAACTGCATACGAGGCCCTATCGGACCCTCCAACTTGGGAAACATGTAGTATCCTTCGGATTCTTTGGCATGGCGGCCAAGGGGGCCGGGGCGATTTTCGAGGCGTTTGAATAGATCCATAGGGCTTAAGGCGTTAGTAGGGTTGATAAATGTATAAAAACCATTTATTGCCTCTAAATTAAGTAAATTTGCGGTCCCGTGAAAATGAATTTCCTACCCAAACCCCCCAAACTGGGCTATAGCCTTCGTTTTTGGCTCCTTGGAGGGCTTTTGGCGGTATGGACCATGTCCTGCGATTCCTATAATAAAATCCTCAAGAACCCCAACTTGAACTTTAAGTTCCAAAAGGCCAGAGAATTTTACCTGCAAGGCGAGTATTTCAAGGCCCAACCCTTGTTGGAAGAATTGGTGTCGGCCTACCGCGGTTCCGATTTATCCGAAGGCATCTACTATTACTATGCCTACTGCGATTTTCAAATGGGGGCCTACCAAACCGCAGCCTATCATTTCAAGCAGTTTAACCAGTTATTCCCCTCAAGCCCCAAAAGCGAAGAAATGGACTTCATGTATGCGTATTGCATGTTCATGGATTCCCCGGGCTCTAATTTGGATCAAACCAATTCACTTCAGGCCATTGAAGGTCTTCAGCTTTTTGTCAATAAATACCCCAATTCACCGCGTTTGGAGCAATGCAACCGAATGATCGAGGGCTTACGCAACAAAATGAGGGTTAAAGCTTTGGAATCCGCCCTTTTGTTCTACCGAATGGAGGATTACCGAGCCAGCGCTGTCACCCTTCAACACCTGCTGGTGGAATACCCTGATCTCGAAGAGCGGGAGAAAATCCGATGGATGGTGGTGGAATCCTTTTACAAATTGGCTACGAACAGCATTGAATCCAAGAAACGTGCGCGGTTTGAGTCGGTGTTAGAAGCTCACCAAGCCTTGTCGGAGGAATACCCACAATCCCTCTACCTACCCCAAAGCCGGTTATTGGCCGAAGAAGCCCGCATGTATTTGGCCTCTCCCAAAGCCTCCAATCAACCTTTGGGGCCCTTTTCTTCCCAGCATTCAACGATTTTCGCTTTTTTGCCGTTTTAAAATTCAACCACCCCTCCACCATGTCAGCAACCAACACCACCGTAACCCGCAGCCTCAAAGATTTGGAAAGCCCTACCGGTAACGTTTACGAAGCAGTCGCCGTAATTGCCAAACGAAGTAACCAAATCGCCACCAAAGTCAAAGAAGAACTCAATACCAAACTCGCAGAATTTGCTACACCAGCAGATTCCTTGGAGGAAGTCTACGAAAATCGAGAACAAATCGAAATCTCAAGGCAATACGAGCGCATGCCCAAGCCCACCCTTCAAGCGATTGAGGAATTCAAACAAGGCAAAATTTATTACCGCAACGACGCTAAGAACAAAGCGGGACAATAAGTCTATACCGAATTGTTATGCCGGCCGGCAAGAAAATCCTGATAGGCATCAGCGGTAGTATCGCTGCCTATAAGATTTGTTGGTTGGTGAGGGATTTGGTAAGGAGCGGGGCCGAGGTACAAGTCGTTTTGACGCCTTCGGCTCAACAATTTGTAACACCCCTGACGCTCAGTACCTTGAGCGGAAAGCCTGTTTATACCCACCTTGTCAAAAACGAGGAAGGCGAATGGGTTAATCACGTAGCCCTGGGGCTTTGGGCGGATCTCATCCTCGTTGCGCCCTGTACGGCGCATACCTTGGCGAGCATGGCCCAGGGATCGTGTGATCATTTGTTATTGGCCATCCTCTTGTCCGCTCGTTGCCCGGTTGCTTTTGCACCGGCCATGGATCATGACATGTTTTTGCATCCTGCGACACAGCACAACCTACGAGTCCTAACGGAACGTGGTTACCACCTGATCCCAACCGAACATGGCGAATTGGCTTCAGGCTTGGTAGGTGAAGGACGCATGGCCGAGCCTTCGACGCTTATGGCATGGATTCAAGATTTTTTGGTAGGAGGACCGCGATGGGATGGTATTCGTGTTCTCCTGACCGCCGGGCCTACCCGAGAAGCCTTGGATCCCGTTCGCTTCCTAAGCAATCGTTCATCGGG
>JBJTSS010000318.1:0-3072 GCA_046079785.1 Bacteroidota bacterium | reverse complement strand
TTTGAATGCGTAGGCGGGATGCCGCTTCATCGACCAAATCAATGGCTTTGTCCGGCAAGAAACGATGGGGGATATAGCGTTGTGAAAGTTCCACCGCCGCCACGATGGCCTCGTCCCGGATTTGAATGCGGTGATGGTTTTCGTAGCGCTCTTTGAGCCCACGCAATATGCTAATCGCGTCATTCCGGTCCGGTTCCTCCACCAAGACCGATTGGAATCGACGTTCCAGGGCCTTGTCCTTTTCGAAATATTTGCGGTATTCGTCCAAGGTGGTGGCACCAACCGCTCTCAATTCACCCCGTGCCAGGGCAGGCTTGAGGATATTGGCGGCATCCATGGCGCCCTCGCCTCCTCCAGCACCCACCAGCGTGTGGATTTCATCGATGAACAAAACAATGCGTCCATCGCTTTGCGTTACCTCTTGGACGACACTTTTGAGCCGTTGTTCAAATTCTCCTTTGTATTTGGCGCCCGCCACCAGGGCGGCCATATCCAAGGCATAGACCTCCTTGTCCTTGAGACTTTCGGGCACATCGGAACGGACGATACGCTGGGCGATACCTTCGGCAATAGCGGTTTTCCCAACGCCGGGCTCCCCGATGAGCAATGGATTGTTTTTGGTTCGCCGGGTCAAGATTTGAACAACGCGTCGAATTTCTTCGTCTCGTCCAATGACCGGATCCAGTCGGCCTTCGGCGGCCAAGGCATTGAGGTTTCTGGCGTACTTGGCCAGGGCTTGATGCGGGGTTTCTTGGTTAGACTCCATAATGTTTTGGCCTTTACGTAATTGAAGGATGGCGGGACGCAGAACATGGGTTGGCATGCCGTGCTCGCGTAACAACTGCCCACAGGCGTCACCGCTTTCGGCCAAGCCCAATAGCAAGTGCTCCAAGCCCATGAAGCGATCGCCCATGCTTTGTTGCTGGGTTTGGGCCCGGACCAGAACCTGGTTGGCGCCGGTATCCAGTGCGTTTTTGGAGGGCAAACCATGCGGCAAAGTGCGCAGCTTATCCAGGTTCCGTTTTCTGATTTGGTCGGTAGGGGCCCCAACAACACGCCCCAAATTTTGCAGCCAGGGCTCATCCACCTCAAAGAGGGCTTCCAAAAGGTGAGCGGTTTGGACAAGACCGTGTTGATGGCGTTCCACATTTTGGAGGGCCTCCTGCAGGCTTTGTTGGACCAAATCGGTCATAGCGGGGGTGTTCATGGGGTAGGGGTTGGTAGGTACCCTGGTTTTCATCAAACCTTGGGCCAAATCCGGTTTTGGGCTTGGGCAATTTCATTCACAAGACAATTTGTCCTAAATAGCCCCGCTTTGCGGACAATTTGACAAACAATCCCGAATCGAATCGTGGGTTGGCCCCGTAAGTCCAAGAAAATGACCGCCTACTGGGTCAAAAACAGGCTAAAAGGGTTACATTTGCGCTCGCTTTTTAAAAAAGCAGGAAGGAAACCAATTAAATGACTGAAAACCAAGCAAAAAACCACGCCGCGACTCCCGTCGCACCCCTGGCCGATTTCGATTGGTCCTCAGGTTCCGGTAAATACGGAGCCTACACCTCCGATGAGCGTCAGCGGATGGAATCCATGTACAATGTCAGCCTGACTACCGTTCAAAGCAATGAAGTGGTCAAAGCCATTGTCGCTGGGATATCTGATCGGGATGTCATCCTCAATATTGGTTTTAAATCCGATGGAATGGTACCCCGTTCCGAATTCCGTGATTTGCCAAATCTCTCGATAGGGGACGAAGTGGAAGTTTTAATTATCAACCGCGAAGACAGCAACGGACATCTTTTGTTGTCCCGCAAAGCCGCCCGGATAATGAACGCGTGGGAGCGCATTGTCAAATCCCACGAAGAAGACTTGGTCATTCAGGGTAAAGTAAAATCCAGAACCAAAGGGGGATTGGTCGTTGAAATCGACGGTATCGAAACCTTCTTGCCCGGTTCCCAAATTGACGTCAAACCGGTCCGCGATTACGATCAGTACGTTGGCAAAACCATGGAGTTCAAGGTGGTGAAAATCAATCCTGTCCTACGGAATGCGGTGGTTTCTCACAAGATTTTGATTGAAAGCGATATCGAGGCTCAAAAGGTGGAGATCATGAGCCGCATGGAAAAGGGCCAGGTATTGGAGGGTACCATCAAAAACATGACCGATTTCGGCGTATTCGTCGATTTGGGAGGCGTCGATGGTCTATTGCATATCACCGACATGAGTTGGGGACGCATCAGCCATCCATCTGAAATGGTCAAATTGGACGACAAAGTCCAGGTGGTGGTCATCGATTTTGACGATGAACGCAAGCGTATTAGCCTTGGCATGAAGCAGTTGACCGCTCACCCTTGGGAGGCCTCCACGGCCGGTCTCGAAGCGGGTTCTATTGTAGAAGGTAAGGTGGTCACGGTGGCCGATTACGGCGCTTTCTTGGAAATCGCTCCTGGTGTCGAAGGATTGGTGCACGTTTCCGAAATGAGCTGGTCCCAGCATCTTCGTAATCCCCAAGATTTCATCAAGCAGGGCGATGTGGTCAAGGCCGTCATCCTGTCGATCGACAAAGAAGAGCGCAAAATGTCCTTGGGCATGAAGCAACTCTCCGCCGATCCTTGGTTGACCATCCGCGAGAAATTCCCCGTGGGCACCCGTCTTAGCGGTCGGGTTCGCAATTTGACCAATTTTGGTTTATTTGTCGAACTTGGTGAAGGGGTTGACGGCTTGGTGCACGTTAGCGATCTTTCGTGGACCAAGAAAATCAACCATCCTTCTGAATTTGTCAAAAAGGACCAAATGTTGGATGTCATCGTTTTGGAAATTGACACCGAAGCCCGTCGTTTGAGTTTGGGTCACAAGCAATTGGAAGAGAACCCCTGGGATACGTTCGCGACCATTTTCTTCGAAAATTCAGTCCACCAGGGTACCATTGTCAGCGTTGATGACAAAGGCGGTATGGCCCAGTTTTCTTACGGTGTGGAGGCCTTTGTTCCCAAAAAACAAATGCTTCAGGCCGATAATAAGTCCCTCAAAGTGGAGGACAAGGCGGACTTCAAGATTATTGAGTTCAACAAAGAA
>JBJTSS010000317.1:0-1152 GCA_046079785.1 Bacteroidota bacterium | reverse complement strand
ACCCCGCTGGCCTCAAAAACCAATTCGATTTCAGGCTCCGTAATGGCTGCGATTTCGTCCGCCGTTTTTCCACCATCCTCGGCATAGTGACGCAAAGCCTCCACGCTGGTGGTATCGTAGGTGGCAATGCCCTGCATAATCACCTTGGCACCAGCGGACTCAAGGGGAACAAAAAAAGCATAATCCTTAAAGCCAACCCGTAGGGTTTTGCCGTTACCCATATCCAACTTCATCCAACAACCTTTCTTTTGACAACATTCCTCGATGGTCCCGGACAATTTTAATTCGGCCATGGTTTTGCCCGACATGCGTTCGGGCAGCTCCGATACATCCACCGCTCCATCCACCGTGATGGAATCCCCGAAATAGGCCCATTCCGCATCTTCGTTTGCCTGCGGATTTTGACAAGAAGTCAAGAACAGGGCGTTGCCCCAACAGAATATCATCAAGGCGATTAAAGAAGGGTGAAGGGATTTTCTCATGGATTTGGAGTTTACTAGGGGCAAAATTAGGGATTATCAAGGTTTTTTCGTAAATTTGCGGTTCTCAAAATCAAAAAACATGGCCAATCACGCCTCCGCGATCAAAAGAATTCGTCAAACTGCTGTCCGTCGTTTGCGCAATCGCTATCAACTCAAGACCACCAAAACCATGATCAAAAGGCTCAAAAGCTTATCGGTAGCCGAAGAAGCACGCCAAATGCTGCCTTCGGTGGTGTCTAGAATTGACAAATTGGCCAAAAAACATATCATCCACGCCAACAAAGCTGCCCGCCAAAAATCCCAATTGGCCCGTCAGGTTGCCGGATTGGCCGCCTAAGTCTTCCAAATACCCCTAGCCGTTGGCTAAACGCTTAGACCCGACTCCACAAGGAGTCGGGTCTTTTTTTTGCAGGTCATGGACCTCTGCCCCACCCCCACCCCCCAACCCCTCATTCGGGATCTCCCCCAACATTCTAGACCCCGGGAACGTCTGATCAACCAGGGAAGAGCCAGCTTGGACGATCGGGAATTGTTGGCCATCCTGTTGGGTACCGGCAACAGCAAAGAATCAGCCCTGGTCCTTGCCGGTAAGGTTTTGGAACAATGCCGATACCATTTGGGTCAATTGGGTCAACTGCATGTGCGGCAACTGGCCCAAATACCGGGCATT
>JBJTSS010000316.1:0-2583 GCA_046079785.1 Bacteroidota bacterium | reverse complement strand
GTCATGAATTTTGCGCAAATATCCGCATTTTTGGCGATTGGGCCTTCGTGTTCGGGTCTTAAAATCCTTAGGGCCGTAATTTGGGACGGTAAAGAGCGAAGCGTTCGTGCTGGCCATGCAAATCCACCACCTGAATATGGTCTTGGAGTGCGTCCAGGGCATGGATCGTTCCTTCCCGGTCTTTGATGAAGATGGGGGATGCGTTGCCTGAATAAACGGATTTACGAACCGAACGGCAATGGGCCAAATACGGGTGGGATTCTGGCCCCAACCCCAGCCTTTGGGCTTCTTGTAGGGCAATTTGATGGACTTTATCCGGGGTAACCGGCTCGGAAGACCAAACCACGGCCGATAATTGACGGCGCATTAGTTGTTGGCTTAGGTGCTCCAATACCGGCTCAGAACGCCTGGACCAGGCCTTGAGATGAACCATAATCTCGGAGTCGTCCAATCGGGCATAAGCGTCACGAATTTCCGGGCTGCGGCGAAAATCCTCGGCCAAAACGGCTTGACGGAGGAAGACCCCCAAGTCCGGGGATACAAAAAGGTCCAAACCCTGGGACAAAACCTGCCTGGCTCGGTTAAGGATATGGCCCAACAAGTACTCGGCCGACAAGACGGTTTTGTGGAGATAGACCTGCCAATACATCAAATACCGGGACATGAGGTATTTCTCTATGCTGTAAATGCCTTTGCGTTCGACCACTAGGCGTCCCTGATGCACATCCAGCATCTGTAAAATGCGATCCACCCCAATAATGCCCTCCGTAACACCCGTAAAAAAACTATCCCGGTTCAGGTAATCCAGGCGGTCCATGTCCAATTGCGAGGAAACCAATTCGTGGAGGAAGGGGATTTCATGGGTTCCCCGAAATACATCGAGCGTCGTTTCAAGGGCCCCATCCGTCCACCGGTTCAAATCTTCCATCATCAAAAGGGAAATCTCTTCGTGGGGCATCCCCTGAATCAAAAAGCCTTCCAAGGCATGCGAAAAAGGGGCGTGGCCCAAATCGTGAAGTAGGATCGCTATCAAGCAGGCCTGGCGGTCATCCGGACTGAGGTGGTATCCTTTGTGAGCCAAAATATCCAAGGCCTCTTGCATGAGGTGCATAGCGCCCAAGGCGTGGGCCATGCGCGAATGGGTTGCCCCGGGGTAGACCAGGTAGGTCATCCCCAGCTGACGAATGTAGCGGAGGCGCTGGAAAAGGGGGTGATCCACCAGGCGGAGGATAAGCTTGGATTCCAGTCGGATAAAACCGTACAGGGGATCGTTGAGTATTTTGTTGGTCAAAGGCTGGGTTGTCGGAGAGGGTGACGGTAATTTAGACCAAATTTAGGTTTTTGCCGTTACAGAAACCAATACAACCATGGCCAATTTATCTATTCTTTGGGCAGATGACGAAATCGACCTGCTCTCCCCCCATTTATCCTTCTTGGAAAGCAAAGGATACCGCACAACGCCGGTAAACAACGGACAAGAAGCCTTACAAAAAGCAGGTTCCGAAGATTTTGATTTGGTTTTGTTGGACGAGAACATGCCCGGGCTGAGTGGCTTGGAGACTTTGGCCCAGCTCAAGGAAATCAAGCCGTTGTTGCCGGTGATCATGGTCACCAAGAGCGAAGAAGAACTGCTCATGGAAGAAGCCATCGGATCCCAAATTGCCGATTATCTGATCAAACCGGTTCACCCCAAACAATTGTTATCCGCCATCCTCAAAATCACGGACCAAAAGCGGTTGGTGGCCCGCAAAACCAACGAGGCCTATCGGGATGATTTTGGGGAATTGGGCATGAGTATGTCCGATAATTTGGATGCGGCTCAATGGTCCGAATTGTACCAACGCCTAGTTCGTTGGGAATTGGCCCTGGAGCAGTCCGGGGATGAGGGGATGAAAGATGTGTTTGCAATGCAAAAAGCCGAAGCAAATCGATTATTTGTTCGTTTCATCAAAAAAAATTACGCATCATGGTTTGCGACAACGGCCCCGAGTAAACCGCTGGCGTTGGTATCCAAAAAGCCTGCGCCAACGGTAGATGCACCTACCTTATCGCACCAAGTCCTTCAGCGTAGACTGCTCCCTCTCTTGGACCATCACCCCAAAATCCTGCTATTGGTCATTGATAATTTTCGCTTGGACCAATTTCGTGTTATTGAGCCCATTTTGGGGGATTTTTACAAGTCGGTGGAGTTGGATACCTATTATTCTATTTTGCCCACCAGCACGGAATACGCCAGAAATGCGCTTTTTGCCGGGATGCCTCCAGCTGAAATCCAAAGGCGTTACCCCGATCGATGGTGGACGGAAAGGGACGAGCACAGCCACAATATGCACGAGTCTTTTTTCTTTGGGGAATGGCTCAAGCGCAACGGAAGAAATATCCCGCATGCCTATCAAAAAATAACCTCGTTGAACCAGGCCAAACAAGCCTTGGATAGTAGCAGCGTTTTGAGCCAACCGGTGGAGGTGATGGTTTATAATTTCGTGGATATGCTGAGCCATGCCCGTTCAGAGATGAACATTATCAAAGAATTGGCCGAAGATGAGGCAGCCTATCGCTCCATAACACGCTCCTGGTTTGAAC
>JBJTSS010000315.1:0-8695 GCA_046079785.1 Bacteroidota bacterium | reverse complement strand
CTTGCCTTTAGTGGTGACTTTTTTGATTGTTCAGTTTATTCTGGTCATGCAGTTCCTCTGGCTCTACATTGACGATTTGGTCGGCAAAGGGCTGGAATGGTGGATTATTGCTGAACTCATCTTTTATGCCTCGGCCAGCTTTGTGCCCCTGGCCCTACCCTTGGCCTTGCTACTGGCCTCCATCATGACCTTGGGTAGCTTCGCCGAAAATGGAGAACTGACGGCCATCAAGGCCTCCGGTATATCCTTATCTCGCTTCTTGCGGCCCTTGCTCGTTTTGGTTTTTGGGATTTCTCTTTTGGCCTTTTACTTTTCGGACACCCTCTTGCCCTCGTCCCGGCTCAAATTTGGTTCCTTGCTCTACGATGTGCAGCAAAAAAAACCAGCCTTGGCTATCAAGCCGGGGGTCTTTTACCAAGACATCGAAGGGTATACCCTGATGGTCCGTCGCAAAGGCAACGATCCCCAAACTCTCAAGGATGTTTGGATTTACGATCGCACCGCCTCCGGCACCTACCCGCAGGTTACGATGGCCCGTCAAGGCCGTCTTGTTCACAGCCCTGATCAGCGTTATTTGACCATCGAATTACGCAACGGATTTACGTATGCCGATGGCTCAATGAGCGGTAACAACAGCCTAAGTCAAGGTGAATCCAGAATTCGCTTCAAGAAACAAACCATACATCTGGACCTAAGCCAACTCAAGTTAAGAAGAAGCGACGAAAGCCTCTTCAAGGATTATTATTCCATGCTAAATACTAGGCAATTACGATCAGCTATTGACTCCTTAGAACGGGACAACAACAGCCGAGACTCCGCCCTCAATGCCCTAATTTTGTCCCAATACCATTGGGGCCTGCAAGGTTCCGATCCGGCATTGGACTCCATAACAACGGATCGCTTTAATACCTTGTTAATCCAAAATCCTGAATTGGTCCAAGAGGCTCAGCGTCAAATCCAAACGGTGCGGTCGTATACCGAAATGAAAAACCGGGAAATGCAAAGTCGAAGGGAATTATTGGCAAGGTATGTGATTGAATTGCATCGGAAGTTTTCGCTTTCCTTTGCTTGCATTTTGTTGTTTTTGTTGGGCGCTCCATTGGGCGCCATTATTCGCAAAGGAGGTCTGGGATTGCCTACGGTCGTAGCCATTGCCGGCTTTTTGGTCTATCACATCCTCACCATGACCAGCGAAAAATTAGCCCGTGATGGAAGCCTTGCCCCCGAATGGTCCATGTGGATTTCAAGCCTAGTGCTTTTGCCCGTGGCTGTTATTTTGGTTTATCGAGCCAACCGAGACCGCACCTTTCGTTGGATTTCCTAAATGAAGCCGTGGAATCCAAGTTCTCCCCCCAAACAATTTTGCAAGTCTATAACCGGATTCCCTACCCGGTAAGGGATGGCGGAGTCAAAGCCTTTCATCATACCGCTGCTTGTCTCGAAAAATTGGGGCATCGTGTTCGTTGGTTTTGTCTCAACCCAAGCCGTAACCGGGTTGAGCCCCATGAATTACCCTCCGATTTTGGGGCAAATCGCCGGATGCAAACCGTTAATTTAAAGTCCCATGTATCCCTTCTTGGAGCTTTATTTTCATTGTTGCAACATAAGCCGTACCACCTCACCCGATTTGAGAACGATGAAGTCACTCGTGAATTACGCCGTTCCATCCAAAAAGAAAAACCGGATGCCGTACTGGTAGAAGGCCTTGCGATGGGTCTTTACCTGCCCTTGTTTCGGGAATTTAAGTTGAAGGTTTTTTACCGGGCCCATAACATAGAGAGTGATTTATTGCTTCAAAAAGCAAAGTCCTACCCCGGCTGGCATCCTTTGTCGTGGTGGTTGCATGGGGAATATTCAAAAATGCGTGTTTTCGAACAACATCTACTATCGCAATCCGATGCAGTTTTGGCCATCAGCCCCGAAGATGCCCAAGGACTCCAAAAATTAATGCCCATTGACAAGTCCCTCATCACCTTGGGGTATTGGCCTGAAGCATCTTCTGCATCTTCAGAGCCTAGGGGAAGATCAAACCGCCTTGCCTCTAGCAATGAAGCCCAACCAAAGGGCTTGAACTTGGGCTTTATCGGGACGCTGGATTGGTTACCCAACCTGGATGCGGTGCAATGGTTTTTGGCGGATTGGTATCCCAACATGCTCTCGGTGAATCCACGACCAACTTTCCACGTCGCCGGGCGCAAAATGCCCCCTGGTTTGGGATCGCGGCTCCCCGGGGTCGTGGTACACGGCGAAGTGGAGGACGCCACCGCTTTCATGATGAACTGCGATCTCTTGGTCATGCCATTACGAATGGGGAGTGGTCTCAAAATCAAAGCGCTGGAGGCTATTGCCTTGGGCATTCCCCTGCTATCGACGTCCAAAGGGGTTCAAGGTCTTGGCCTCAAGCCCTACCAAGACTATTGGCCTGCCGAAAACTCGGTTGAATTTTTGGAAGGCCTCCAAAAACTTAACCAAAATCCCGAACTTTTGGAAAGCATGATCCAAAATGCTAAACAAAGCCTGGCAGAGACCCATGAACCCGAGGTCCAAATGAAGAACCTCGCCGCCTTGTTCCAGCCCCTAAATTTGGGTTGAACTATGGTTTCCATCCTGACCGCTTTGCTTTCATCGGCAGCACTTGTTCACAGCTATGTGATTTACCCTTGGCATATGCGACGTGCCTCCCGTCGTCCTCAGGATTTTGAACCCCTGGAGTCCTTCCCCGAAATAGCGGTTCTGATGGCCGTCCGCAACGAGGAGTCCGTCATTCGTTCCAAAGTCCTTTCGGTTTTTCGATCCACGTACCCCAAGGCACGCCTCAAATTTTATATTGGGACCGATGCCTGCACCGACCAAACCGACCTCCTTCTTCAAGAGCTTGTCCTCACCTATCCCGGTCTGCGGGTCAGACGATTTGACCAAAGGACCGGTAAGCCCGCTATAATTCAAGCTCTTTTTGAAGATTACGAAAGAGATTCCCCGGATTTAAACGCCGTGGTGGTTTTGACCGATGCCGACACCCTTTTGGAAGAAAAAACACTCCCCGAATTGGTCCTGCCTTTTGGTGATCCTACGGTTGGCGGGGTTCAGGCCCGCATTGTCGCTTGGGTGCCCCAGAATGAGGAGGCCCCTACAATTTCCCAACGACCTGTCCACATTCCTGAAATTCAATATTTGGAGCGTGAAATGATAACCAAGCAAGGCGAATCCAGACAAGGTTGTGTTATGGGGGGATACGGCGCGCTCATGGCCTTGCGCCGCTCGGAGTACATTCCGGTACCTGCTGGATTTATCGTGGATGATTTTTATTGGTTTGCTTCCATCCTGCGTCGAGGCCTGCGGGTTGTTTATGCGCCCCAAGCCGTAGCCCGTATGCCGATCGAGGGCGATGCCTCGGTTCAATTTCGTCGCAAACGCCGTTTGGGCAAAGGCAATCTTCAAAATTTATGGGCATTCCGGGACCTGGCCATGAATCCCCGCCTGGCCTACGCATGGATTTCTCACAAAGTCATTCGTTGGCTGAGCCCTTGGCTCCTGCTAGTCAGTGTTTTGTCCTGGGGATGGGCCTTGAGTGGCAGCGCATGGGGCCTGGCCTTGGTATTACTGGGCGGAATCGAATTTACCGCCCTCTTGATTTTGATTCAGCGCAATCGACGAACACCCACCGTTTGGGCCCAACGCCTGGGTGCTCCTTTGCATTTCTTGCACATGAACCTGGCCCTGGCTCTTGGTGCTTGGGATTTGTTACGGGATCAATTCAGCGGTCAAAAAGGGCAGGTCTGGTGGGACAACCATCAGCCCTAAAAACCGACCGACAATCCACCGCAATACCCTCGGTATTCCCCAAGAGTAAATGCCTCGGCGTGAACAGCGATAAGCACAAACTTGGCTCGTAATCCAACCCCCATCCTCAAAGCCCTGTTGCTTGGGGTTTCTATATCCAAAGGCTTTTCCAAGGAGGTCCATTCCTCCGTAAAACGAAGAGGGTTGTTGGGTTCCTGGATCAATCCGGTGCGGATGGGATAATTTCCTTCGGCGACCAAGCGAAAGGTGGATTCTTGCATGCCAATGCTGGCAAAACCAGTCACCATCAACACTTTTTTGGAAAGTACCAAGCCAACGCCGGTGGCTCTGCCCTCCATACTTAGCCTTTGGTTAGCAAAATCTTCGGACCCGTTAATGCGATAATTGGCCATGACCAAATTACCGGGCAAAGTCCGTGGATAATCCGCTGGATTGGGGCCATCAACCCGGGTATCCAAGGTATAACTCATCCGAGAATGGTTGGCATAAATACTCATGCTCAATGGAAATCGTTTCAGGACCGGAATCCACTGCAAAAGTTCGTGCTTGATTCCTACGCCCCAAAATCGAATCTCGCCCCGCAATAAATTATCAGGCAACAAATTTCCCCCGATGGTCGACAAGTCCAAAACCGGAGCATATCGTATATTCAGTTCGGTGTTTTTGATCAAGCCCACATTGGCCTGGATATAGGGCGCAAACACATTACGAAGACCCAGACCCTGAAGCAAATCCGGTAGGGTATCCAATGCAACCTGGCGCTGTCCACCTGGCGCGGTAGAATCGGCCAAGTTTCCAAAAATAACCCAGGAAGGGGATACCGCATTGCGATCGCCGGCAATGGTTGGAACCCGACTCGGATCGCCCCCCAAGGCACGAATATTCTGTAGACCCAAATTTTGCGCATCAAAATACCGATCCGTTTCGGGCAGGCTTAGCATGGTGGCGCCGGCTTGCACATTGAATCGAAGGAGTTTGAGGCAATTGGCCGTGTTATACCAATTTTGACCAAGGGCCTGTGAAAATCCCCGGCCCAAGGGTCCCGCATAGGCTCCCACCAAACGATTAGCATCATCGCGGCCACCCGCGATAACCGCCAATGCCGCATCCTGTGCTTGGGCTCTTGGTGCAGCAAATGCCCACAAAGCCGCAAGGGCAACCGATCGAAGAATGATTTTCATGGGTATTATTTTGAATGCAATTAACTTAACCAAAGTTAGGGAACTCTTATGGATTGCGATAATTCCGCTTGGAGTAGCTTTAAGTTATTGGTAGCGATGGGATCGCCGGGCTTTTTTTCCAAATACAACGTGAGCATCCTTGCGGCACCGGCTTTGTTACCCAACTCAAATAGCGCTCGGGCATTATGAAAATAACTATCCGCAAGCCCTGTACGCTTGAATTCCCGTTCAAATAGACCCGAAGCCTCTGCCCATCGCTTTTCTTCCAGAGCCAACAAACCCCGGTAATGACTCACATACTTTTCGTTGGAATCCAAGGCATACGCCTTGAGGATATACGGTCTGGCTACCCCCATCCCTGCTTGGGTTGCTTCATCCCCGCTAAGGCAACGGACCGCATACATCACTTGAGCATACGCCGAAGAAGGCGCGTTGTCTGCCGCATTGCGCCAAAAAACCTTTTCATCCGCAAAAACCGATCGATGACGGACGTTTATCATATACAAAACCCCCAGGCTCAATAAAAACACCATCGCTTGAGCCCTTTTTTGGACCATAAAACGAGGCAAGGGAACAGAAGCAAGGGCCACCAAGATACCTAACGTCGGTACATACAAACGATGCTCAAAGGCTTGATCGTTAAGCCCTCGTGGGACCACCAACGCCGGTAAGAGGAGCAAAAACCAAAAACCCAGGGAGCCCATCCAAGCCCATCCAAGACGTCGGTATCCACCGACCCCCAAAAGAACCACGAGCATCAAAACGGCCACCGAACCCCCCATCCAATCGGTATCTTCCATCAAGGGAAAAACAGAGAGATTCCAGGGAAAAAAGGTTTTGCCCAGGTACTGCAGCAGCATGGGAATGCGATACCCGAACAACGAAAACATGGTGCTGGGATCCAACCCCGTATTCACTGTTTGGGCTAGGGTACGACCCCACCACCACAACCCCAACGTCATCAACCATATCAAAAAGACCAAGCCCCACCTCAGCGGAACGTGTCCCGCCCTTTGTCGACCCAGAATTAAACAGGCTGCTGCCGGTACCACCAGCAGACCGGTTTCTTTGGTCAAAACGGCGACCAAGGCGGTCAAACCAAAAACAAACCACCAAAACCAGCGACCCGTTTTTAGAGATCGTTCCATGGCCAGGATAACCCCAAAGGCGGCGACCCCCAACAACGTATCGTTACGGCCCGGTATCCAGGCCACGGCTTGGCTAAGGACCGGCAAAACCCCAAACAGCATAGCCCAAAACCAGGATTGTGCCGGAGTAAAGCCCAAGGCACCCATCGCTCCAAACAACAAAAGCATGGCCAACACGTGCAGGCCCAGGTTCGTCCGATAATACCCATCCAAACGCAACCGATGCCACTGCGCATCCATAACAAAAGTCATCATCAGAGCAGGGCGGTAATAGTTGTCGCCCTTGGCCCGAAAAACGCCCCTTTCCAAACATTGGACCAAGGCCCCTTCGGAGCGGTTAAAGTCATAAAAATCTTCAATAAAAATGGAATCATCCAGGCGGGATAGCCCCTGATCCGGAACAGAGCGGTAAACCCAGAATCCCCAAACCACCAGAGCAAAAACCATCCACCCAAGGACAGAGCGGTTTCGCCAACCCGCTTGAAACCAAAAATCAAAGAACTTCATCGAATACAATTTAAGAAGCACGTCGGTCCAACAGGTCCACAACAGCCGCCATAACCTCCTCCACTTCCAGGCGATTCATGCAGGGGTTTTCGGGGTGAATGCACCGGACTTGACCGCAAGGGTTGCAAGGTAATTTCTTGTGCAATGCTCTAAAAAAATCAACCTTAGGGGAAAAAATACCGGGTTCGCCTGGACCAAAAAGCCCTACCGTCGGACAGCCGGCAGCCGCAGCCAAATGCATAGGCCCACTTTCGTTGCCAACCATCACTTGTGCACCGGCAAGCAAAGGAATAAGACGAGATAGGGGACGACCATCCATCCAAACCCTGGTCTCAAAATTCAACACAGCACGAATACGCTCTACGTCTCCTTGTTCATCCGGTGTTCCAACAAACACAACATCAAGACCTCGCTCTTCATGCAAACGGCGTGCCAGTTCGGACCAACGATGGAGCGACCACCTTCTTAACAATTTGCGTGCACCGGTATGCAAAACCGCGTAGCGGTTCAAATCGTAGCGGTTCAAAAAAAGCTCCGCTTCGGATTGGGCCGAGGGTCTGGATGTCAACAAGGTGCGGCTAGGCGCATTCAAGTCCAATAGACGTCTTCGCTCCTCCGGCGCCTCTCGAAGCCAGGGACCTGCCAATTCCAGGTTAATATCCCATTCGTGCGGTTGGGCTTGGCCTTGAAGGCGACGCAGAATTCGTATGGTGCCTCGATCCCTGCGCTGGTGGACCCTCGTTCGCAGTGCATACCTCAAACTTTGCCAATTTCCTCGGCACTCCAGAACCACATCGTAGATCTGATCCCCCGAGGGTGCTTGACCCTTCCAAACGCGATCCACCCCCCTTTGGCCCTCCATCCACTCCCCAACCAAGGGGCTGCACCACAAATCCACCCGGGATTCGGGGTTATCTTCCTTCAGGGCCTGTAGCATCGGCAGGGTGGTGACCATATCCCCAATCTCATCCAATCGGATCACCAAAAAACGCAAAAACGGCCCGGACGGCTTTCCTGAGCGCTCTTTGGACGCTCGACCCCAAAGTGGCCACAGTCCATTGCACAAGGCGGAAACCCCAAAATACAAGCGCTCGTTTCGCAACATCACTGCAAATCTGTGCATAAACCTCCCATCTTGGAACGCTCAATCGAAAGCAAGCCCACGATGAGCCATAGGGACCGATGGTGTATTTTTGAGAAAGACTACTAACGCGATCTCCCATGGCCTTCATGAACCAAAGCAACGATTACGATTCCTCCGGGATATTTCAATTTATCTGGAGCCACCGCCTTTTGTTGGGACTAGCTGGAATCGCGGGGGGGCTGCTGGGTATCCTTTTTTCTTCGTCTTGGTTTGTAACCCCTCTTTATGAGTCCAAGGTGGTTTTTTACCCCGCCACTGTGAATTCCATTTCCAAGGCGCTTCTTTCGGATAATCCGTCCGACAAAACCGACGTCCTCGAGTTTGGTGCCGAAGAACAAAGCGATCAGCTCATTCAAATTTTGTACTCGGACGATATCCGTGACAGCATCGTACGACGCTTTGACCTCCTCAATCATTACGAAATCCCGGCAAATGCGCGTTTTCGTAATACATTACTACAAAAAAAATACGAAAAACTTATTCGTTTCAAACGAACCGAATACATGTCCGTAGAAATAACCGTTAGGGATCGTGATCCCCGTATTGCCGCCGATATTGCAAACACCATTGCTGCTCTGTTGGATCAAACCAAAAATAAAATTCAACGTGAACAAGCCGGTAAGGCTTTTGGAATCGTTGAAAATCAATACCTTGCCAAAAAAGCATGGATCGAAAAACTCAACGACTCCCTTAATTTTTTTCGTTCCCAAGGCATTTTTGACTATGAGCTTCAGGCCGATCATTTAACCGAGGTTCAAGTTCAGGCGCTATCCACCCGGGCCGAGGCTCAGGGCAAATTGGAAACCCTGCGCAAACTTAAAATTAGTGAGTCCGATACGGGGATTATCAATAACTTGGCTAGGCTACGAGGCAGCGAAGCCTCCTTGGTGGATCTGGGGCGTCAACTCAAGGTT
>JBJTSS010000314.1:0-6658 GCA_046079785.1 Bacteroidota bacterium | reverse complement strand
CCCAAATAGTGGTAATCCGAGGAACGGAGGTACCCAAATCCTTCGGGCATGGGCTCCAAGACCCCTTCAATTTCGACAACGGTTTCGAAAGCGTAACGTTCAACCGATCGCGGTTCCTTGCGCTCGATTTCCTTGTCCCGGGGTTTTTCCCATTCTTTGGGACGATTACCCGCTCTTGGATCTTGAAAGGTCGTCCTCTCGGGACGCGAATCGCGTTGATCCCGATCCGAACGGTTGTCACGGTTATCGCGATGATCCCTCATTGGTCGGTGTTCTCGGGGTGAACGAGCACCCTGGGCATCTACTTTTCCTTCGGGGGACCCGTTGTTACGGTCAAAAGAAAGTTCCGTTGGGGGGGCATCCACCTCCAAGTTTGGTGCGGAGGGATTGGGGTCAACGTTGGAACGCTCCAAGAGTTCCGTCTCGGGCTCAGGTATGGCAATTTCTGGCCCGGTTTCTATTTCCGGTAGCAGCTCTCGACGGGTTGGATCTGGACGGCCGGAATCCTGCCTGTTAAGGCTCAAAGGGGGTCTGCCTCGGCCTCGCTTGATGGGTTGATCCATGGAGGTGGTGACCTTGGCTGTCACGGTTTCTGGGTCACTCACGGTTTTGCGGGGTCTACCCCGACCTCTGGTTTCGGTCACAAAAAATAGTTAAAGAATAGAAAAAAGACCTTAAAGTCTCCGAAAAGCTTGCGTCGCCTGGGGGGGAAATAAAAAAGAAAGGGTGGTAAACAAGAGTCCTTCAAAAAAGGACCAATTCTTACCCAAACATACACCGAATGCCTTATATTTCCAATAGAAATATAAACTTTTGATTAAAAATCAAACTTTTTTCAAAGGCTTGGCAGCAGGAACCCTGTTGCTTTTCTTTCTGTCTCTGGAGCATCAAGCCAACACAGAAACCAAGGCAAGGCAACCGCACGGGAATCCCACGCGCAGCCAAGAGGCCCTGACCAAGGTCGAAGCCATTTACCGTTCCCAACCCCAACAGGCCCTCCGAATATTGGATTCGTTGGGGCCCGCCAGTCGCTTGGCCCACCGCCAACGTGGTACTTGGCACCTGCTCAAGGCCAAGTGTTACCAACGACAAAACAAATACCAAGGAAGTATTGATGAGGCCCTGCTGGCCGAAACCGTCTTGGCCAAAACCAACGATAGCTCCGGCCTTTTGGGTTGCTACAGCGTCAAAGGGAATGCCTATTTTCATCTATTGGCCTTGGAAGCCTCGGCGGAATTTTACCAAAAAGCCGTGCATTTGGCTTTGGCCTTGGGACGAACGGATGCCGTTGCCGATTTGACCTTAAACCTCGGCAATATCTACGCCCAACAAAAAGACTGGAACAAAGCCCATACCTATTACCAAGACGCCCTCACCTATTTCCAAAAAAATCAGGACCCCATGGCCAGCTATGTCCTGAATAACCTGGGCGTGGTCGAAGAAATGAACGGCCGATTCCGGGTAGCCCAAAACTATTATATCCAAGCTCTGCAGATCGACACCAAACTAAAGGACTCCATGGCCATCGCCTCGGATTTAATTAATTTGGGTGAAGTCAACCTTAAGCTCCGGCAATGCGGGGAATCCATGCAGTGCCTCCAACAAAGCCTGCGGATCAGCAAATTATTGGACAATGGAGGTTTTGTTTCCAAAATTTTGATGCTTCGCGCCGAGGGTCATTTGCAATGCGGCGGTCGCCGGGATTCAGCCATAGCCTGTGCCCGAGAAGTCATCCGCTGGGTTCAACGAGGTCAAAGCGAAGACACCCTCAACCTGCGCAAAGCCCATGCTCTCCTCGCCTCCCAGTTGACCGCCGCTGGATTGGCCTCGGAAGCCATCGTTCATTACCAAAATTGGCGCGAATTGGATAGTTTGATTCAGGCCCGAGAGGCCCAAGGAAAACTCATGGAAATTCAGGCAACCTACGATTCCGAGCACTTGCAGCGCAAGAGTGAGCGGTTGGAGTTCGAAAAAATTCTATTGCAAACCCGTGGTGAACGCCTTCATGCCACCAATTTGGCATTGGCCTCGGCACTACTCTTGGGCGTTGCCATCACGGCCTTGCTTTATTTTCGCCGAAAAGCCCTGCGGGCGGAGGAGTTTGACGAAGATTAGAGGGAGGCCCTTTTTTGGTGGTAAATTTGTAGCCTACCCTTTGATATGCTTCAAATTCCCTTTCTTCGAGAGAACCGAACCTTGGCCGAAGAGGCTCTTCGTCGCAAAAAAATCCAAGACGCTGGAGATATCCTCGATAACCTCCTCCTTTTGGACGACCAAAAGCGTCTAGTCCAAACCCAAGTCGAACAGAATCAGGCTGCCTTGAATTCCCAGGCCAAAGCCATTGGGCAGGCGGTGCAACAAGGCGATCACCCCAAGGCCAACGAACTCAAAACCGAAGTTGCCCGAATCAAGCACGAAACCGCTTCCCTGGAAACCGAATTGCAAGGTTTACAAGAATCGATTCACCAACAGCTTTTACGACTCCCCAATTTGCCGCATTCCAACGTGCCGGTTGGTAACGGTCCAGCGGACAACGAGGTCGTTTACCTCTCCGATCCCGCAGCCGAGACAATACGTCGAGACCTTCCGCATTGGGATATTGCGCAGCAGTATAAATTGATGGATTTTGAGCTGGGGGTCAAAGTCACGGGGGCCGGCTTCCCGGTTTATCTGGGCGCAGGGGCTCGTTTACAGCGTGCCCTCATTCAGTATTTTTTGGATTTTAATGTTGCAGCCGGTTATACCGAAATTCAGCCGCCCATTTTGGTCAACGAGGATTCGGGTTTTGGCACGGGTCAGCTTCCGGACAAAGAGGGCCAAATGTATTATGTTACGGAGGATCGCCTTTATTTAGCACCTACCGCCGAAGTACCCGTAACGAATCTATACCGCGATCGATTAATCGCCGAGAACGAACTCCCGATTCTTAACACCGCCTATACCCCGTGCTTTCGTCGTGAAGCTGGATCGTACGGTAAAGATGTCCGTGGGCTTAACCGCCTTCATCAATTCGATAAAGTGGAGATTGTCCAAATTGTCCATCCTGACCAAAGTTACGCGGTCCTAGAAACCATGCGTAACCATGTTCAAAATCTGGTTGCTAGCCTGGGGATTCCGTTTAGAATTCTACGGTTATGCGGTGGGGATATGGGCTTTGCCTCTGCCCTGACCTATGATTTTGAAATGTGGAGTGCTGGCCAAGGGCGCTGGCTAGAAATTTCGTCGGTAAGTAATTTTGAGAGTTTCCAAACGAATCGGCTCAAATTACGCTACAAGGATAGCGTCAGTGGTAAAACCCGTTTGGCCCACAGTCTCAACGGTTCGGCCTTGGCCCTGCCCAGGGTTTTGGCATCGCTTTTGGAATATTATTCGGACGACACCGGGATTCATATTCCCCAAGTCTTGCAAGCGTATACCCAAACAGCCCTTATCCCAAAGCCTTGAGGGAGGCGATCACTTTGGTCAGTTTAAGGTAATTTAATTGATAAACGGAGGCCTTTTGTTTGGACACCAAGTCCACCAAACCGTTTTGGACCAAGACCCCAAGATGATGATGGGCCAACGTGGTCTCCATTCCCAATCGACCCGCGATATCTGCAGCGGTCATGCCCAAATGTTTGTGCAATATTTCAATTATTGCTTGACGGTGGGGCTGTTTAAGGCAATGAACCAAATTAAATGCAGACGATATTTGATCGTACTTATTATTTTTCGCTAATGCGATTTGCTTCATGCCCGTGAATTTTATTCAGCAAGTTAAAATAAAATCATACATAACCGTCATTTAAATGTACAACCTTATCCACCTTGTCCTGTCGGGCGGTAGCGGAACTCGTTTATGGCCTTTGTCACGGCTTCGAATGCCCAAACAGTATCTCCCGTTGGTCCAGGGCATGTCCCTTTATCAAGACACCTTGGACCGACATCGGGCCTTTTGTTCGGGACATATGGTGGTCACCAATGCCAGCCAATTCGCCTTGGCCAAGCAACAAGCCGGAGATGCCGTTTCTACCTATATTTTGGAAGCCGTGGGGAGAAATACTGCCCCCGCCATCGCCATGGCATGCCGTATCATGGATCCCGAGACGATGGTTTTGGTAACCCCATCGGATCATTTAATCCAAGACCGGGAAGCCTACCATGACGCGGTTACCAAGGCCATTGAGCTTGCCCAAGCAGGATATTTGGTCACCTTTGGGGTGAACCCGGAGTACCCCGAAACGGGATTTGGTTATATCCAAGCCGAGGGTCATGTGGTCCTGGCATTTCGCGAGAAACCCGATTTGCCCACAGCCCAAGCCTATTTGTCCGCCGGAGGCTACTATTGGAACGCCGGTATTTTTTGCTTCAAGGCCGGTGTTTATCTCCAAGAATTAAAGCAAAACGCTCCCGATTTATACCGGGCGATCGTAGAAACCGAATCACTGCAACACGGTCCTGATCCCCAAGGTTGCTTCCTGCCCACATTGGAGGAAATGCTCCAAATGACCGATATCAGCATTGATTATGCGGTCCTCGAAAAAAGCGACAAGGTTCGTGTGGTCCCTTGCCGTATGGGTTGGTCGGATTTGGGGAGTTTTGATGCCCTGTATGCTGAATTACCCCACGACAGCGAAGGCAATACCGTAACGGGACAACCTTATTTGCCCCTGCGATCGAGCCAAAACCTTTTACTGCATTACGGTCCCCAGGTTTTGATCGCCCAGGATGTCCATAATCTACTGGTGGTAACCACGCCGGATGCCATTTATATCGGTCCCCGGGGACAGAGCCAAGGCATTCGCGAAGTGGTGCGCGAAATGCAGCATATCCAACCAGAGCTCTTGGTTTCCTATCCCCAAACCGTGACCTCCTGGGGTCAAATCAAAATCCTCGAACAAACCCAGGATACGGTCGTCTTTGCCATACAGATCCAAGGCCCGATCCTCGATCCGCTTACCTTAAGCGCTCAAGATTTGAAAGAACACCCGCGTCTTGAACAAATTTGGAAATCGTGGGACCATGATCAAATTACCCTAAGGGGCCTCAACCTAAGCCCCTTGAGCCCCATCGCGGTTCAAGGATCCTTGGTTAGTGATTGGGTTTGTCACTTTGGGGCTACCACCTCAAGCGCAGAACATCGGTGTTTGGTTTTGCTCCAAAAAACATAGGCCCGCTTAAAACCTTATTTCCTTTCTAAGTCAAGCAGAAAGAGCAGGGCCGCCATGGAGGCCGAGCCCAGTTCCAATTCCCGGCGATTCACCGACTCAAAGACGTCGGTCGTTGCGTGATGATAATCAAAATACCGTTGGGACTCCGGAACCAAGCCGTACAATTCGGTGCCTTGGGGTCGTAGAAAACCGACATCCACCCCGCTGCCTCCTTTGCGAATGGCATAGACCCCGTAAGGCTCCAAAAATTTGAGCCAAGGTTGCAAGTCTTGAATACGTTCTATGGACGCCTCACTCGAAAATTCCCGAGGCGCAAAACCACCACGATCCGATTCCAAGCCCACCCTTTGTTTTTGACCGGATGCGGCGGCCCAATCGGCATAAACGCGGGCACCCCGAGCACCGTTTTCTTCGTTCATAAAGAGAACAACCCGAAGGCTATGGGTCGGCTTATAACCCACGGCTTTGAGTAAACGAACGGCCTCAACAGAATGAACGCAACCTGCCCCGTCATCGTGGGCCCCTTCCCCCACATCCCAGGAGTCCAGGTGCCCACCCACCACCATCCATTCCCTGGGGTTTCTTGTGCCATACCAATCACCGATAACATTGTACGATAAAGTATCTGGCAATTCATAACAATGGGTATACAACGAAACGCGAGGGCGCTTGCCCAGGCGTTTGAGATTACGCAAGGTGAGCGATAACCACTCGGCGTCTTGGGTACTGATGGCAACCGCGGGAATCCTCACCTGTGCGTTGCCGTATTGCATGGAACCGGTGTGGGGAAAAGTGTCCAGACGATGGGTGAGGGAGCGTATCATCACCGCCGTAGCCCCTTTGGAGGCTGCTAACCTGGCGCCATCAAATCGAATGTCGATGCAGCCACCGTAGGCGGCCATGCTGTTGACCGGTCGTTGGTCAAATGCTTTATTCAAAAAAACAACCCGGCCGCGGACCTGCAAGGAATCGGCTTGCTCCAATTCTTCCAAGGTACCAAATTCGATAACTTCTCCCTTGAGGCCTTGAGAACCGGTGCCAACGGAACCCCCTAGAGCCAAGAGTCGTAGGCGATAGGGGGTCGATAATCCGTCCGCTTCGATGTATCCTCGTTCGGCTTCACCCCGAACCCATCGAGGAACCATCACCGGTTGCAACCAAACGGAGTCCAAGCCCAACCCACGGAGGTGTTCCTCCATGAGCAAGACCGCCTTGGCAGCGCCTTCGCTTCCGCTAAGACGGTGACCGGCCTTCTTACACAAATCTCTTAACAAAGGATACGATTGACCGGCAACCAAAGCAGAATCAAACAATTGGCGAATTACACTAGATTCTTCCTGCTGATTTTGAGCGTTTAACGCACCCTTTACCGGTTTTGTTGATTGGGCATACCCATGTCCAGGCAAGATCCATCCCAAGAGAAAACCCCAGCATACCATGCCCAAATACAAGCGCTCCGGGTTTACCCGGAATAAGTTGTTTGGATTTTTCATAACATTTTTTGAATT
>JBJTSS010000313.1:0-5678 GCA_046079785.1 Bacteroidota bacterium | reverse complement strand
AGTACATTACCCAGGTCGCCTTCTCTGGGGCCACAGAATTTATTGAAAAATACAAAGACAAATCGGATTTGAATCAAATTATCGGGGCCTTTGGTTTGGGCTTCTATTCGGCCTTTATGGTAGCCGAACGGGTAGAAATTGATACCTTGTCCTACCGCGATGGATCCACCGCTGCACGATGGTCCTGCGATGGTTCCACCGAATACGAAATTGGAAGTGGCACCCGAACCGAACGAGGCACCGATATCATCCTCCATATAGCCGAAGATGCCAGCGAATACCTCGACGAATGGCGTCTCAAAGAAATCCTTCGCAAATACGGCAAATTCCTGCCCATCAAAGTGATGTTCGGCGAAGAACATATCAACGCCACGGCACCGCTATGGACTCGTAAGCCCTCCGAGCTCAGCGACGAAGATTACCAGAATTTTTACAACGACCTCTACCCTATGGCAGAGAAACCGTTGTTTTGGATCCACCTGAACGTGGATTATCCATTTAACCTCACGGGAATTTTGTATTTCCCCAAGCTCAAAGCGGATTTCGAGCCGGCCAAAAACAAAATACAACTCTATAGCCGTCAGGTTTTTATAACCGATTCGGTCGAAGACGTGGTCCCCGATTATCTCCGCTTATTGCACGGCGTTTTGGATTCACCGGACATTCCACTTAACGTTTCCCGTTCCTTTTTGCAAACCGATAGCAACGTCAAAAAAATCAACAGCCATATCTCCAAAAAAGTAGCCGACAAACTTCAAGATCTGGCCAAAAATCAGGAGGATTCGTTTCGAGAAAAATGGGAACAGCTGGAACTATTTGTCAAGTACGGCATGATTTCCGACGAAAAATTCTACGAAAGAGCAGCCGGGTTTTGTTTGTACAAAGACTGCGATGGCAACCTGCGGACCTGGGACCAAACGGCCGAAGCCTTGGAAGCCAATCACCGAAACAAAGACGGGCAATTGGTGGTTCTGTACACTAACCAACCGGAATCTCATCATGGGTTGATTGAAGGAGCCCGCAAACGGGGGATGACTGTGCTGCACTTGGGCAATGTTATCGATCCCCATTTTATTGGTCAGTTGGAAGGCAAACTAGAAAAAACCACCTTCAAACGCATCGACTCCGAAAGCTTGGATAAATTGGTGGACCGAGGGGAATCCAAGATTTCCCTCCTCAGCGAAGCTCAAGAAAAGCAGGTCGTGGAATGGATATCGGGCTGGGTCGAAGGCCGAGATTTCAAAGTCAAAGCCGAAGCAATGTCCAACGATGCCCCCCCCCTGTTGTTAACCCGACCTGAATTCCTGCGTCGTATGAATGAGATGGCCGCCACCGGGGGATCCCCTTTTCTGGGCGGGCCCATGAAAGAAAGCGTGGACATGGTCGTCAACAGCGCTCATCCCTTAATACAGCAACTGGCCGAAACCACCGACGAAGTTTCCCGAAAAGATCTGGGCCAGCACCTGATTGATTTGGCCCTCCTTTCGCAAGGTATGCTGAGCGGAGCCCCCTTGGCCGCCTTTATCGACAGGAGCCTCAAGTCGGCGTCCAAGGCTTGATTTGACCTAGACGGTTGATACTTTGTTCATAAAATACCGCTCTAGTCTTCGGTAGTGGCTCCAAAAAAATTTTAGTTTTGGGCCTCTTATGAAGTCCGAAACTTTACCCATCCGTTCAGCCCTCCTATCCGTTTATTCCAAAGAAGGCTTGGCCCCTTTGGCTTTGGCCCTGCACCAGCGGGGTATCGAAATCTGGTCCACCGGGGGAACCCGTGATTTTTTGGAAGGATTGGGCTGTATGCCCAAGCGCGTTGAGGATTTGACCGGCTACCCTTCCATCCTTGGTGGTCGAGTCAAAACCTTGCATCCCAAGGTTTTTGGCGGCATACTCCACCGAACCGAACACATGGAGGATCTCAACGAGATGGCCGCCCACGAAATTCCTCCTTTGGATTTGGTGGTGGTGGACCTGTATCCCTTTGAGGATACCCTGGAGTCCGGAGGTAGCGAACAAGAACTCATCGAAAAAATTGACATCGGAGGAATCAGTTTGCTTCGTGCCGCCGCCAAGAACCACCGCCAATGCACTGTACTTTCTTCGGCTGCCCAATACCCACGCTTATTGGACCAAATTCTCCAAAACGGAGGAACCTCGTTGACTGAGCGCCAAACCTATGCTGCCGAAGCGTTCGCCGTGACCTCGCATTACGACCAAGTCATCTTTGGCTACCTCAACCGCAACGACTTGACCACCGGCCTACGCATCAGCAATAACCAAAACCACCCCCTGCGTTACGGGGAGAACCCCCATCAAACCGCCTCGTTCTACGGTCCACTGCACGAGCACTTGGAGGTTCTATCCGGTAAAGCCCTGAGCTACAATAACCTTTTGGATGTGGATGCGGCCCTAGGCCTCTTATCCGAATTTCAAGACCCCACCTTTGTGGTGGTCAAGCATAACAACGCCTGCGGTCTGGCCAGCAGGGATCAGCTGACCCAGGCTTGGAAAGATGCCTTGGCAGGGGATCCTGTTTCGGCTTTTGGAGGAGTCCTGGCCGCCAATCGCCGGGTAGAATTGGATTGCGCCAACGCCATTGACCAGATATTCTATGAGGTGCTCATTGCTCCCGATTTTAGCCCGGAGGCGGTGGAACTGCTAACCCGCAAGAAAAACCGCATACTCCTGCGCCTCAAATCCTTGCCCCATTCAAACAAGCAGGTTCGCAGTGTCCTCGGGGGCTATTTGGTTCAAGAACCGGATACCGCTACCGAAACCAGGGAGGATTTTCGGGTGGTTACCCGGCAACGCCCCTCCCTTGCCGAAGAAGAGGATATGCTTTTTGCCCTCAAAATCGTCAAACACACCCGCAGTAACGCCATTGTTTTGGTGCGGAATCGGCAATTGATCGGCTCTGGAACCGGCCAAAGCTCGCGGATTGATGCCATGCGGCAGGCCGCTCACAAGGCGAGGGCTTTTGATTTTGAAGTTCAAGGTGCTGTTATGGCCAGCGATGCTTTTTTTCCATTTGCCGACAGCGTGGAGGTTGCCTATCAGGAAGGTATCCGGGCGGTTGTTCAGCCCGGCGGTTCGGTCAAGGACCAAGACAGCATCGATTTTTGCGACCGCAACGGAATGGCCATGGTGATGACCGGCCGCAGACATTTCAAACATTAAGGAGGCGAAGGCCTAGTCCGGCATTAGATTCGCTCCAATTACGAAATTGACATGGGATTATTTGACCTTTTTACCCAAGAAATAGCGATTGACTTGGGCACCGCCAACACGCTGATTATCCACAAAGACACCATTGTGGTGGATGAACCCTCTATAGTGGCCATGGATCGAAATACGGGCAAAGTCATTGCCATCGGCAAGAAGGCCCAGCAAATGCACGGCAAAACCCACGAAAATATCAAAACCATCCGCCCATTGCGGGATGGGGTTATCGCGGATTTCCATGCTGCAGAGCACATGATACGGGGCATGATTAGCATGATTAACCCCACCAAGCGATTCTTTGCCCCATCCCTTCGCATGGTGGTCTGCATTCCTTCGGGGATCACCGAAGTTGAGAAACGGGCGGTTCGGGATTCGGCCGAACATGCCGGAGCCAAAGAAGTTTACCTTATCCACGAACCAATGGCGGCCGCCATTGGGATAGGGATTGACGTCGAAGAGCCCAAAGGCAATATGATTATCGATATTGGAGGCGGAACCTCGGAAATTGCAGTGATTGCCTTGGCGGGGATTGTTTGTGATGAATCCATTCGTGTTGCGGGTGACCAATTCACCGCCGATGTCTTGGAATATGTTCGTCGCCAACACAATATGTTGGTGGGCGAAAGAACGGCCGAAATGATCAAAATCAATATTGGTTCTGCCTTGACCACCTTGGACGATCCACCACCGCCCATGTTGGTCAGTGGACGAGATTTGATGACCGGTATCCCCCGCGAAATTTCTTTGACCTATTCCGAAATCGCAACGGCCTTGGATAAATCCATTTCCAAAGTCGAGGGCGCTATTCTCAAAGCCTTAGAAATCACTCCTCCGGAGCTTGCATCGGATATCCACGAAACCGGGATCTACCTCACCGGTGGTGGGGCCTTAATCCGTGGCTTGGATAAGCGTATCAGCGCCAAAACCAAATTGAAGGTGATTGTGGCCGAAGACCCCTTGAGAGCAGTAGTTCGAGGGACCGGAATCGCCCTCAAGAACATTCATCGTTTCCAGTTCCTGATGACCTGATTCCTTCATGGGTGCATTGGCGATTTGGCTGTTCAAGTACAGGTTTTTCTTAGGTTTGATTTTCCTCGAATCCATCGGGGCCTGGATTACTTTTTCGGAACAAGCCTATCACCGCAGCCGACTAAATCAGTGGCAAATTGAAACAGCGGGGTCCTTCCAAGCCTCGGTCAACAGGGCAACGCGGTTTTGGCGGATGGACGACGAAAATCTACGTTTGAACCAGGAAATAGCCCTCCTGACCCAACGTCTTTCGGATAGCCTTGTCCTTGGGGACACTTCCTCCCAAAAATCACGCTCTGCTTTTACCCTGGATTCGACATTCAAGGTGGACTTGGTGCGCGCCGCCCGGGTTCTTTATGCGGGGACCAATACCCAACACAACTACCTTTTGTTGGACAAAGGGTCCTTGGATGGTCTGGAGCCCCGAATGGCGGTGGTGCAAGATCACAAAATCGTAGGACAAGTTCAAGCCGTTTCACCCCGCTTTGCCCGTGTTATCCCCCTAATCAATACCAAATTACGGACCAGCGCCTTGCACCCCGCTTCCCAAACCACCGGGTCCCTGGTATGGACCGGGGGCTCAACCCGTTACGCAGAGCTGATGGATTTTCCGATTCACATCCCTATCAAGGTGGGCGATTCATTGGTTAGTAGTTCGTATTCTTCTGTTTATCCGCCCGGTCTCCGTTTGGGACGGATTGATCGAGTCGAAACAATACCCGGTGCGATTACCTACAAAATCAGGGTTTTGTTATCGATTGATTACCATCGATTGGATCATGTTTTGGTGATGCGTCCTGTGTTTCAACAAGAGCGCGAAGAACTTATTCCCAACCAAGATTAACCGCTATTGCCATGAACCGAAGTCCTTGGCTTTTGTTGATTTTGATCATCCTGCTCCAGGGCGGGGTCTTCAATCGCATCCATTGGATGGGGATTATCAACCCGATGGTCTATGTTATGGCTTTGGTATGGTTGCCCATGGGCTGGAATTTGGGAGTCCAAATGCTGGTTGCTTTTGGGATTGGTTGGTGGGTGGATAGCTCCTTCCAAAGCGGAGCCATCCACGCCATGGTTTCGACCTTGGTCATCTACCTTCGCTCCTATTGGATACGATTTACCGTTTCTCCGGTAACACTCCAAGACCACCCGGATCCGGACTTGAGGGACCTCGAATTCCGTTCCCTGTTATCCTATGCCGGTGGCTTGATCTTCATCCATCATACAGCGCTGTACCTGCTCGAAAGTTTGCGCTGGGCCCATTGGGGGTATTCCTTGCTCAAAGCCTTTGCCAGTTCTGTCCTAGTCTTTGGGCTCCTTTGGTCCACCCTGCAATGGACCAGCTCCAACAAACCAGCGCGCTAAGTTTCGGTAAGTGAACCCAAACTACCACAAGGAACCTGAGATTGAAAACCGAACCATGGTTTTGG
>JBJTSS010000312.1:0-1445 GCA_046079785.1 Bacteroidota bacterium | reverse complement strand
CTAATTCCGAACTCCACCTTATGCAAGTCAATTACCTGGGGCCGGTACTTCTTACCAAACATTTGTTACCAGCCTTGCCCAGCGGTGGCGGTATTCTGATCATCTCCTCGGTGGTGGGGCTTTTCCCTTTCCCCCAGCGCTCCTCGTACGCCGCTTCCAAACATGCTTTGCACGGCTACTTTGAGACCATGGCCCTCGAAGCAAAATCCAGGCTCCGAATCACCATCGCCTGCCCAGGTCGGGTTCGCACCAACATATCCCTCAACGCTTTGGCCTCCGATGGCCGTAGCCATAACACCATGGATCCCGGTCAAGTCGGGGGATTGGATCCCGCCCATTGTGCCCGCGTTATTTGGACGGCTTGGAAAGCCGGCCGCGGTCGCGTTCTTGTGGCCAAAGGCGAAAAAATCCTTTGGTGGTTGTACCGCTTCATCCCTCCTTTGTTTGAAAAACTGGCACTGCGAATCAGCCCGGTTTAACCCCTCTTTTTCCTAAAACCCCCGCCCCCTCATGAGCACCCTCCCCTTCCTCACCGGTATCCAACAAGCCGGTATCGGTGTGGCCGATTTGGACGTTAGCTGGAAATGGTACCGCCGCGTTTTTAATATGCGGGTTCCGGTTTTTGACGATGCGGGAACGGCCGATCTCATGACCCGCTATACCAACGGCATCCCCGAGCAGCGTCGTGCCGTCCTGGCCCTGAACATGGCCGGCGGTGGTGGCTTTGAGATTTGGCAATACACCAGCCGATTACCGGTCCCCCCGGCGAACCCGCCCCGCTTAGGGGACTTGGGGATCTACGCCCTCAAAATGAAGGCCAAAAACGTCCCCGCCTTTCACGAAAGTTTAGCTGCCGATGGAATTGCGACCGGTGCCCTGGTGGAAGATCCGTTGGCCGAACGAACTTTTTGGATGAAAGACCCCTGGGGGCAACGATTTCAATTGGTGCACGGGCAGAGTTGGTTTGATGCCGAACCCCTGGCCGTCGGCGGGGTCTGCGGGGCGGTCATTGGGGTCCAAGACATGGACCGCGCGGTGGCTTTTTACACCCAAATTCTTGGGATTCGGGAAGTGGTGTACGACCGAACCGGTGTCTTTGCGGACTTGCCCGAAGCGACCGAAGTCCGCCGGGTTTTGTTGCGCAAAGTGGGTGAAAATTTCGGTGCCTTCTCCAAACTTCTGGGCAATACCCGCATTGAGTTAATTCAGCGGATGGATGGTAGCGGTCAGCGAATCTTTGAGGGACGCTGCTGGGGCGATCGCGGCTTCATTCATTTGTGTTTTGATGCCATCAATTTGGAAGGTCTCAAAAACAGGGCCGAATCCATGGGGCATACCTTTACGGTGGACAGCGCGGATACCTTTCAAATGGGCAAAGCCGGCGGCCGTTTCGCTTATATCGAGGACCCGGACGGGACCCTCATTGAATTGGTCGAAACCCATAA
>JBJTSS010000311.1:0-1304 GCA_046079785.1 Bacteroidota bacterium | reverse complement strand
TGCAAAATCAATGGCTAAAATAGGTCAATCGGTCCTAGAAGCCGGTCGCTGGCTCCAGGACGGTTGGCCGGTCGGGGTCCCCACCGAAACCGTCTACGGACTGGCGGCGAACGCCTGCGATTCAGCGGCGTTGAACCGGGTTTTTGAAACCAAGAAACGGCCTTTGGCGGACCCCTTGATTGTCCATTTGCGCGGGGTGAGTGACCTGTCTCGTTACGCTCTAGCTGTTCCGGCCTTGGCTTTGGCCTTGTTGGACCAATTCAGCCCCGGCCCTTTAACCTTGATTTTACCCAAAGGCCCAAAACTCGCCATGGAGGTGTCGGCAGGACTTCACACCGCTGGCTTTCGCATACCCGCTCATCCACTCATTTTG
Organism: Bacteroidota bacterium; assembly: GCA_046079785.1. Taxonomy (GTDB): domain Bacteria; phylum Bacteroidota; class Bacteroidia; order UBA7662; family UBA7662; genus SYHX01. The sequence goes on along the minus strand of JBJTSS010000311.1, from coordinate 931 downwards.
GATTTGCTATCCGGTCTGGACTTCCCCTTGGCGGCACCTTCGGCGAATTTGTTTGGCAGAAGCAGCCCAACCACCGCAGCGCATGTCGAGGAACAACTGGGCAGCCTAATTCCGTATATTTTGGATGGAGGGCCTTGCCGAATTGGCGTGGAATCCACCGTCTTGGACCTGAGCGGTTCGGAACCGGTGCTACGTCGGGAGGGAGGAATCAGTCTGGAGACTTTGGAAGGCTTTTGTGGGCAAAAAATTCAGCGTGAAACCGGAACCAATCCACAAAACCTCGCCCTTCGTTCCCCCGGTACCCTGCTTCACCATTACGCGCCCCTTGTGCCCTTGCGCTTATTCGATGGCGATGAAGACCTTGACCGCTGGTTATCCCAAACCTCCGTAGAACAACGACAACAACTTCGCCCCTCTCTGCTTCGGTTTGAAAGGGAATGCATCAACCCTATAACCCAAGGTTGGCAACAAGAGATCCTTAGCCCCAAAGGGGATGTCCAAGAGGCCGCGCATAATCTCTTTGCCGCATTGCGCCGGCTCGAAAAAATCTCGGGACTCATTTTGGCCCAAAAAGTACCCAACGCCGAACTAGGCATTGCGGTGAACGATCGCTTGTTCAGGGCCTCTCTCAAAGAAACCCTTTAGGAGGTTGCAACCCTTGAAATCGGTACAACCCTTGCTTAGGGTGTAAAATTCGGGGTGCCTTAGTCGTGGTGCTCCTTGGTGTACTTGGTCAGAACAAAGACGAAGCCACCTAGTGCAGTCACTGCAAACAAAATCCATCCGATCATAGCCTATTTGGGGGGTTGATTTTCAAAGGACTAAAATACGAAAAAAGCCCTTGCACCGCCTTAGGGGCTTTGCAAAAGAAAAACACAGGGCTTTTTGTGAAGATTGGGGAAGTCCCCGCGAGCCCAAGCCGCATTCCAAT
>JBJTSS010000310.1:0-1770 GCA_046079785.1 Bacteroidota bacterium | reverse complement strand
TGTTTGGCCACCGAAACCACAAAGCGAAGATTGGCATTCACCAAACATCTGGCTGCCTCGGAATCGCCGTTTCGGGCCTTGAGGGCCAAAACAGCTTCCTCCCGGGCATCAAGCAGGGGAATACGACCGATTTCCAGTAGATAACGTTCCAGAGAACGTTGATCCCGGGCCGTTATTTGTCGGGTGATTTTGAGTTGCCGCATCTACGGCAAGTTGAAGCCGAAAACACCAACAACCCTTATCCCCAAAAATAAAATCCCATAACAACGAACGACGTATCCGCGGGGCTGGTATCAAAACCTGACCGCGTTTAGCGAATTAACCCTCGTTCGAATCTTGGGACTGACCGGAGTCGCCACCTTCCGAACGGGCTTCACCCTCCGGGCGGGGTCCGCGGTCTGGGCGGGGTCCACGATCCGGGCGGGGTCCACGATCCGGGCGAGGGCCGCGCTCCGGCATACCTTCCGGCCGAGGTAACAAGGCCTTGGCGGACAAACGGAATTTACCGGTTTTGGGATCCACCTCCACCAATTTGACTTGCAATTCCTGGCCTTCGGTAAAGACTCCGTCCATGGTCTCGACGCGTTCCCAACGAATTTCGGAGATATGCAACAATCCGTCTTTGCCGGGCATGAATTCGACAAAAGCACCAAACGGCATGATCGATTTGACCTTACCCGTGTAAACAGCACCCATTTCTGGCTTGGCCGCTATACCACGAATGCGGGCAACGGCTTTGTCCATACCGGTTTTGTCGGCCGTATAAATCTGAACGATTCCTTGTTCGCCCTTTTCTTCGATGCTGATGGTTGAACCAGTCTCGCGTTGAATTTCTTGAATGATTTTGCCACCGGGTCCAATGACGGCTCCGATAAACTCGCGGTCAATCACCAGTTGGGTAATCCGAGGAACATGGGGGCGGTAATCCTCGCGGGGTGCCGATAAGGCTTTGTTCATTTCACCCAAGATATGGGCACGACCGGCCGATGCCTGGGCCAAAGCCTGCAACAAAACCTCGTAGGGTAGGCCATCAATTTTGATGTCCATTTGACAGGCCGTGATCCCTTTGGAAGTCCCCGTCAATTTGAAGTCCATATCCCCGAGGTGATCCTCATCGCCCAAAATATCCGATAGAACTTTGAAGCGATTACCATCGGTGATTAATCCCATGGCAATCCCCGAAACCGGTCCTTTGATTTTGACACCGGCATCCATCAAAGCCAAGGTACCGGCGCAAACCGTTGCCATGGACGACGAACCGTTGGATTCCAAGATATCAGAAACAATACGCATGGTGTAGGGGCATTCCTCTTGAGGTGGCAAAACCTGCTTGAGAGCCCTCATGGCCAAATTTCCGTGACCCACTTCGCGGCGGCCTGGGCCCCGGTTAGGACGGGTTTCCCCGGTCGAAAACGAGGGGAAATTGTAATGCAAAAGGAAATTGTTATATCCTGCAATGACGGCCCCATCAATCATCTGCTCATCCTCCTTGGAGCCCAAGGTAACCGATGTTAGCGATTGAGTTTCACCCCGGGTAAAAAGAGCGGAACCGTGGGTGGCCGGCAAAAACCCGGCTTCGCACCAAATTGGTCTAACCTCATCCAAACGACGACCATCCAGGCGACGTTCTTCGTCCAGAATCATGTTGCGCATAGCGCTGTACTCCACATCGTGAAAGTACTTTTTAACCAAAAACTTGTCGATTTCGGCCCCTTCGCCTCGAGAGGCGATAAAATCTTCCAGAACCTTGCGGAAACCGGCAGAGCGCTC
>JBJTSS010000309.1:0-4617 GCA_046079785.1 Bacteroidota bacterium | reverse complement strand
CCCAGTTGGATGCCTTGCGATCATCGGGAATGGCAGGTGACCGCCGCATTCTTCGGCATCTTTCGGATCCTAGGCGGCTCTTGGCCAACTTATTAATTGGCAATAACGTGGTCAATTTGACCATCATTTTGCTGTTTTATTTTATGTTTTTTAAGGTTCTTGATTTTGGACCTTACCCATGGCTGCCCGCCATTTTGCAAACTTTTGTGGTGACGGCGATCATTGTCTTTGTGGGGGAAGTTATTCCCAAAGTCTATGCCTCCAAGAACCCCTTGAAAGTGGCGCTTTGGTTTTCCTTTCCTTTGCAAGCCACCGAATGGGTATTTAGGCCCATCATCTGGGTTCTCATGAACAGCACCGGTTTGTTGGACCGATTGATGGTGCGCAAACAAAGTCAACTCTCCAAAGACGAAATCAACCAAGCTATCGATTTGACCTTTGGTCAGGAACAGGCCCGCAGCGGTTCCGAGAGGGAATTGCTCAAAGGAATTGTCAATTTTGGAGAATTGGAGGTACGCCAAATCATGGTTCCCCGTATGGAGATCAAGGCGTTGGATTCCAATAACTCGTTGGATGAGGTGCTTCCATTGTTACGGGATTGGGGTTATTCCAGGGTCCCGGTTTACAATGAATCGTTGGATGAAATTATAGGTATATTGTACCTCAAGGATTTGTTTACACGCCTTAATCAGGGCAGGAATTTCCGATGGCAGGAATTGTTACGAAAACCCTTTGTCGTTCCCGATACCAAGCATTTGGACGATTTATTTCGGGAATTTAAATCCAGGCGCATGCATATGGCCTTGGCCATTGATGAGTACGGTGGGGTATCGGGCTTGGTGACGTTGGAGGATATCCTGGAGCAAATTGTTGGAGAAATTCAGGATGAATTTGATACCGATGAACAAAGGCTTTGCCGCAAAATCGATACCGACCAGTATTGGGTAGCAGGCAAAATGCTTTTGCAAGACTTATCCAGAGAGACGGGTTGGGATTGGACCGAGTTTGCCGAAAAGCTGGACGGTGTCGAGACGGTGGCTGGTTTAATTCTGGAATTGGAAGGCCGTATTCCGGTTCAAGGGGAGGCCTTGGCGCATCGAGGTTTTGAATTTTTGGTTCTCCAAGCCGATGCTCGAAAAATCATTTCGGTCCATGTCAAACGAAGTCCTAGCCCCCAAACGGATGAATTGGTGTAGGCGTCCTTGGGCTTTGCTCGTTGGGATGGGCCTAACAGCGGCATGTTCTAGCGATGACCCTGTCCCCAGACCTTACGGTTATGCCAAGGCCGTTTTGCCTGTTCGGCAATGGGTAACTTGGCAAGAACCCGGGTTTCCCCTTCGTTTTGAGCACAACGGGTCGGCGGTCCCTGGTTTGTTGGCTGCCGTGGATGCCATGCATGAAACCCAAAAACGTCCCCAGCAAGAAGGTACCCTTTGGATGAATTTGGATTATCCCCAAATGGGTGCTCGAATTTATTTGTCCTATCATCCGTTGAATAAGGTCTATTTTGGTGATGGTCAACAGGTATCGGTCAAGGATGCCCTGGCGGTCTTGATGGCTGAGACCCAACGAATGACCTTTAAACACACGCTCAAAGCATCAGGCATCGAGGAAACCCCGGTCAATAAGCCCGATGCAAGGGTCTACGGTATGGTGTACACAGTACGGGGCAATGCGGCGAGTCAAAATCAGTTTTATGTTACGGATTCCTTACGGCATTACCTAAGGGGGTCACTCTACTTTGGGGCAACCCCCAATGCGGATTCTTTGCAGCCTTATGCCGAGTACCTTATGGAGGATGTTCAGCGTTTGTTGAATACCCTCCGTTGGATGCCTGATTCGCAATAACAATATTCCGTCGTATGACAGAGCATCCTTTGTTTTACGATTTAGCCTATCTCAAAGGGGTTGGTCCTCAACGTGCTGCCTGGTTGCGTGACGAATTGGGTCTGCAGTCCATTCACGATTTTTTGGTTTGTTTCCCTAACCGATATTTGGACCGTTCCGAAGTGTATCCCTTGGCTACATTGGAAGAGGGTCCGGCCGCCCTACAGACCAAGGCCAAAGTTATGCGGATCGAAAAAGTCGGACAGGGTAAGGGTCAGCGTTTGGTGGCTACGGTAACCGATGGACAGGGGTGGATGGAGTTGATTTGGTTTCAAGCTCTGCGATGGGTGGAGGCTTCCGTCCATGTAGGGGAAGAGTATTTGATTTTTGGAAAGGTTGGGCGTTACAAGGGGCATTTGCAAATGGCCCATCCCGAATTGACTTTGTGGTCTGAATGGTCCAAAAGTGGAGGTCCGGCTTTAAGTCCGGTGTATTCGATAAGTGAAAAATTAAAGCAAAGGGGTTTAACCAATCGGTGGTGGATGGGTACGGTGCAACATGCTCTGGAGCAAGTCCAGGGTTCGATCACGGAGATTTTACCCCGTTTTGTTTTGGAGGCTGAGCAGTTGCCGCAGCGAGGAATGGCCATGCGTCAAGCCCATTTCCCGGACCATCCCGATGAGCTTCGGCATGCTCTACGCCGTTTTAAGTTCGAAGAATTGTTTTTTTTGCAATGGGGGGTTCTTCGTATTCGTCGCCTTCGCAAAATCCGCAACCCGGGTCACCGCTTGGAAAGGGTTGGTGACCTATTCAACGATTTTTATCATCGATACCTGCCATTTGAATTGACCGATGCCCAAAAGCGGGTAATCAAAGAAATTCGCGCCGATCTCAAATCCGGGGTTCAGATGAATCGACTATTGCAAGGGGACGTGGGTAGCGGCAAAACGCTGGTTGCGCTGATGTCGATGCTTTTGGCGGTTGATAATGGTTTTCAGGCCTGTTTGATGGCGCCCACGGAACTCTTGGCCCGACAGCATTTGGAATCCCTGACTCAATTTTTGGGAGATTTGCCCCTTCGGGTTGGTTTGCTGACCGGTCAAGTCAAAGGGGGTGCACGGCGTCAACTGTTGGAAGATTTGTTCAACGGGGATTTGCAAATCCTGGTCGGCACCCATGCCTTAATTCAAGAACATGTACGCTTTGCCAATTTGGGTTTGGCAGTCATCGATGAACAACACCGCTTTGGGGTAGAGCAACGTGCTTTGTTATGGGCCAAATCGCGGGTGCCACCCCATGTTTTGGTGATGACGGCCACACCGATTCCCCGAACTTTGGCTATGACCCGATACGGCGATTTGGAAGTCTCGTTGATGAACCAATTACCGGCCGGCCGCAAAGCCATACGGACCATGGTAACCTCCGAGTCCAAGCGACTCAAAATGTTTGGTTTCTTGGCCGAACAAATGCGTGCAGGTCGCCAAGTTTATGTGGTTTACCCCGCCATCCGAGAAACCGAAGATCAGGATATCAAATTTCTCTACGATGGCTACGAGGCCATGCTACGGGTATTCCCCCGGCCTGAATTCGAATTGGCCGTGGTCCATGGTCAAATGAAAGGGACCGATCGTGACCTTGAAATGCAGCGTTTTGTGAGCGGCAAGGCCCAATTGCTCATCGCTACCACCGTGATTGAAGTGGGCGTGAATGTACCAAATGCCACCGTGATGGTCATTGAGAATGCGGAACGTTTTGGTTTGGCCCAGCTGCATCAGCTGAGGGGTCGGGTAGGCCGTGGCTCCGAGCAAAGCTATTGTATCCTCATGCACAAAGACAAACCATCGGACCAAGCCAAGCAGCGCTTGGAGGCGTTGGCCTCTACCGGTGATGGTTTTGTCATCGCGGAGTTGGACTTGCAACTCCGAGGACCCGGTGATATGGCCGGCACCCAGCAAAGTGGGGTGATGGAACTCAAATTTTCGGATTTGGTCCACGATGCCGAAACCATGGAAAGGGCCCGCGGTTACGCCCAGCAATTAATGGCGGATGACTCTCAGGCCAACGAGGAATTAACGGGACGTTTAGCCTTGGCCTACGATCGATTTTACGGCAAAAGCAAGAACTGGAGCAAAATATCTTGAACCCCAAGGAGGTATTAAGGCCGCAGACAAGATCGGTACACCAAAACCAAGAGCCCACCCAAAAACATAAGGATACTAATCTTGTTGATACCGTGCATCATACGCAAATTAAAATTCTTGGTTTGATGAGCACCACCGGGCTTGAAGACTTCTACGAAATACCGAAGGAATGAGGACATGGTTAGCAATTTAGTTTAGAACCCCTGAGCCACGAGAAGGTTTTAGCGTATTCCCAACATCCGCCCGCTGTCCAAACGGAGTAGGATGGCAATCATCGCCGTAAAGGACCACAACGAAGACCCTCCATAGCTAATAAAGGGTAGGGGAATCCCAATGACCGGCAAAAGCCCCAAGGTCATACCAATATTGATGGTTACGTGCAAAAAAAGGATGCATCCGACCCCATAGCCGTAAACCCGACCAAAGGTCCCGGGCTGCCGCTCGGCAATTTGGAAAATTCGAATAAGCATAAATCCAAAAAGTGCCAGCAGCAAAGCACTGCCCCAAAACCCGTATTCCTCGGCCACCGTACAAAAAATAAAGTCCGTGCTTTGTTCCGGTACAAAGTCAAATTTGGTCTGGGTTCCTTGCAGAAAACCCTTGCCCCATAAGCCGCCCGATCCGATGGCAATGAGGGATTGATGAACAT
>JBJTSS010000308.1:0-3381 GCA_046079785.1 Bacteroidota bacterium | reverse complement strand
GCACCGCAACCTTGTACGTCTTGGAAACGTATATGGATCGTGTTTGGCCTTTGTTTCTTGAAGCCATTCTGGAACCGGCCTTTGACCCTCTGGCCCTGCAGTCCATTCTTCAATCCAAGATTCAGCATTGGACTATAGAATCCCGTAAAGTCACCGTAGCCGCATCGCGTCGTAGCCGCTCGTTAATTTATACGGATGGGCACCCCGAGCAACGCCTATCCTATCCATCGGATTACGAGTCCATCACGGTCAAGGATTTGCATGCTGCCCATCGCCTTTTGTTGAAGGACCATCCTCCAGCCCTTGGGGTCTGCGGACCAGCGGCAGAGCAATGGATTTCCCGAATTTTGGATGATATCCAAGGGGCCTGGCCAATGAGCACCATGCACGAACGATCGGAAGAATCGGCCAAGGCCCTATCGCTGCATGGAATTCCCAGTCCCGCACCCACTCTGGATCATGTAACGATGAAGGATGCTGTGCAGGTCGCCTTACGCTCCACCTTGGTATTTCCCTCCAAGGCCCATCCCGATTATCATGGCCTCAAGATCATGACCGTTCTGTTGGGAGGGTATTTTGGGTCCAGGCTTATGCAAAACCTTCGAGAAGACAAGGGACTAACCTATGGTATTGGGGCAGGCCTGCGCTCGTTTGGGGACCATGCGTTGATAACGATACAGTCCGAACTCCAGGCCGGTTCCGCGGAACTTGCCTTGGACGAAGTGCGTTTTGAGATTCAAAGACTTGGAGAAGAAGAGGTTGGTCGACCTGAATTTGAACGGGTCTTGTCCTATCTGCACGGTCAGTGGATGGCCGGCATGGATGGTCCTTTGGCCATGATGGATCGTTACTGGGATTTATGGCACTATGGTCTTGACGAGGACTTCCTCCAAGCATCCATTCAAACCATGCAGGAATTAACCCCAACGGCTTTCCGTCGCTTAGCCCAAACGTACCTGGATCCGGATCGTACGGTGGTGGTGGTGGCTGGTCCTTAGCCTAGTATTCTGCGTTATCTTTCGTCCCATTCCATGAGTGAAACGTATCAAATTCGACTAAACCGATTCGAGGGTCCCTTTGATCTTCTTTTGTTTTTTATCGAAAGAGACGAATTGGATATTCAGGATATTCCTATAGGCCGAATCACCGCTGATTTTTTGGCCTACATGCAACAAATGGCCGAGCTCAACATCGAGCTGGCCTCCGAGTTTATTTTGGTGGCGGCAACCCTCATACGCATCAAAGCGCGTATGCTGTTGCCTCGACCCGAATTGGACGAACAAGGCGAAGAAATAGACCCGCGCGCAGATTTGGCGGCTCGTTTATTGGAGTACAAACGTTACAAAGCGGTCACCGAAGAGCTCCAAGCCATGGAGCAGCATCGGCAGTCCCTGCTACCCCGAGGGAACAAAGAAGCCGAGTGGCGGACTGTTGAGCAAAGTCTTGGGATTGATCAGGACCTGCTGCACGTGGACCTCTACCAATTGCTCAAGTATTTTCACCAAGCCGTGGCCAGGGGCAGTGCTCGAATCAAAGTGGTGCACAAAGTCACCCCCTACCCGTATTCCATCGCTGCTCAGCGAAATTATTTGGCCAATCGTCTCAACTCCAGAGATTTCGTGACTTTTGAGGATTTGTTTGTGGATTTTACGGACAAGATGCAAGCCATCTTTACTTTTTTGGCTATGCTCGAAATGTTGCAAGTTGGTCGAATAGAAATTGAAACCCAGGATGAGTTCAATCGTTTTGGGCTTCGGCTCAAGGCCTGAAGTCCGAGGTGGTATAGAACGCTGCGTTAACCCCACCGATGGATAAGGCCTTCTTCTCAGCTTACTTTTTGCCGGCCACTTTGGTTTTGATCATGGGGGGTATGGGTTTGTCCTTGAGTCTACAGAATTTTCGCAATGTCTTGCGCTATCCCAAAGCGGTTTTGGTCGGTTTGGTCGCCCAAATGGTCGTCCTGCCGCTGTTGGCCTTTGTTCTAGCCAAAGTCTTTGGTTTGGCTCCGGCCTATGCCACCGGTCTTATGATTGTCGCCTCCTGCCCTGGTGGTGCTTCGGCTGGCTTAATTAGCCATCTGCTCAAAGCGAACGTGGCCTTGTCCATGTGTTTGACTACGTTCAATTCGTTGTTATGCGTTGCCACCATTCCCTGGTTGGTGGATCTTTCCTTGGCTCATTTTATGGGACAGTCGACCCAAATTAGCCTTCCCTTTGGGGAAACGGTGGTGGATATTGCCTTGCTCACCTTGTTGCCCACCGGGGTTGGTTTATGGATTCGTTCACGCTACCCTGCCTTTGCCAAAGCTGCTGATCGCCCCCTGCGCTACCTAATGCCCTTGATGTTGGTGGTGGCTTTTGGGGGGGTCGCCGGAGCCGAACACCGGGAAACCGAGTCCTTGGTTTCTATGGTACGTGATTTGTTACCGCCAACGCTTTTGCTCAATGGGCTAGGGATGCTTTTGGGGTTGTTGTTGGCTCTTGCTTTTCGCTTAGGTCCCATGAGTCGAATCACCATTCCTTTGGAAGTGGGCCTCCAAAATGTGTCTTTGGCCATTTTTGTTTCCCAAGTCATGCTCAACAACAACGCGATGGCGTTAGTAGCCGTGGTTTATTCCTCTTTCAGTTTTGGAACCGCCGTTCTATTTGGGTACACGCTACGGGAAACCACCCGACGTGTTCGTCGATTTTTGTATCATAAGCGGTTGGCTTCTTTAGGCCGCTCGCTCAAGTCTTTTCAGGGGAAGGACCCCCAAGCTCCTTAATCGGCAATGGAAAGTCCTTCGGAGCAGCCGGTTTTGTATCTTTTACCCTCCCTTTTGGATGCCGAATTTGGTTTGGATCATATGGGGGAGAAGGTGGGGAAGGTCTTGGGTGAAATTTGTTATTTGGTGGTTGAATCCGAACGGGAATCCCGAAGGATGATACGTAGAATTTTGCCGGGGGTTGATCTCCAGCGCTACCAGACCATGGTGCTTAACGAGCACCATGCAGATCCGGACTACGCCGTTTATTTGGAACCCATGGTCCAGGGGCATTCCATGGGGCTGCTTTCGGATGCCGGTTGTCCAGTTTTGGCGGACCCTGGTTCGGGTTTGGTTTTGGAAGTCCACCGCCGGGGATGGAAGGTCGAACCCGTGAGTGGCCCTTCTAGCTTATTATTGGCGTGGATGGGGAGTGGGCTGAACGGTCAGCGCATGGAATTTCATGGTTATTTGGCGGTTCAACCGAGCGAGCGTATGCGGGATCTCCGGGATTTGGAACAACGATCCCAGCGCACCCGCCAAACCCAGGTTTGGATCGAGACCCCATACCGCAACCAGGCTCTGGTGGAGACGGCCCTTCGTTCCTTGAAGCCATCTACCTTGTTCTGCATCGCTTG
>JBJTSS010000307.1:0-5244 GCA_046079785.1 Bacteroidota bacterium | reverse complement strand
ACCCCCTCCAAGCGGAAACGGACCAAGACCCCCCCCGGCCTTAACGCCAGCCTTCGATGGGACGTATCATCTCCGGATGACCCATGGGTGCCCCATTTTGTACGGGTTGCATGCGGGATGGTTGACCGAAATTCCGAAAATTGTAGGTAAAGGTGAGCATCAAGAAACGTCCCAAGGCCGTGTTCCGGTTATCATCCACAAAGAGCTCGCTCACGCTTCGACTGACGGAACGATTTTGACCCAAAAGATCAAAAACGGAGATCCTCCATTCCCCCAATTTGTTCGGTAATACCTTGGTAGCCAAGGATAAATTCATCAAATGAATGTTGGCATTGAAGCCTTGATCGAGCCCGCCCCAATAGGTCCACGCATAATCGCTACCCAAGACCCAACGTTGACGCCATGTGTATTGAATCCGGGCATTGGCCGAATGCGTTGCATAATTCAACCAATGGCCCCGGTCGGCCGTGGTGCTGTTACGAAAACGATTGAAACCCAAATTGAGACTGATGTTATAATCCCATCGTTCGGAACGAGAACTGCTCAGCCCCCATAACAAACCCAGGTTTTGGGTTTTGACCCGGGAATCCAATCCGTTGTTACGAACCGGTTGGTCGAGGTAGCCCAAGGTTAGGGTCCAATTCATATTGGCTTGAAACGCGGCAAAGGGATGCGCGTAGGTACTGTACCATCGCCCATTTATTTGATTCCCCAAATTCGTTGGTCGCGTTAGTTGAGCACCACGAGCAAGGCCCAAGACCCGCCAATCCACGCCCAACTGTTGGAGGCCTTTCCAAGTCAACCACCTTTGATTCATGAGGTTGGTATCCGCGGGTACCACCAGGTTTTCGTTGCCAATGGCGTCTTGGGTCAAATTCCCATTGATAAACACAAAAACCGAACGGCCCCCGGGTCCATCGGACCAACGAAAACGACCGCCAAGGTTATGGGTTAAGGCTTGCTCCAAATCCGGATTGCCTACGGACAAAGAAAGTGGATTGGTATTATCCAAAACCGGTTGCATTTGTTGGACCGATGGGGTCTGGGTCGAAGAGCGGTAAAAAATTCGGTATTGTTGAAACTTGGTGGGGTTATATCGCCACGATGCGTTGGGTAACCAGGCTCTCCATCCCACTTCTCGGGGTAAATTCACCCTGAAATCAGCCACTTCCTCCAAAGAGGCGATATAGTCCTGGCGTTGCAGACCCATGGAAAATTCCTGACGCTCGTCGCCCCATCGGTAACGAAGTCCGTATTGGGCACCGCTAAGATTCTGTTGCAATGCCTGGTTGTACAAACCGTAGCGAGGACCTGTATCCACCGGGCTTGAACGCTGTTCGGCAAGGCTCTGCTGAACCAACGGAGAAACCGTCCATTCCAACAACCCACGCTTACCCCAAGGTTCCAAATAATTCAGGTCCCATCGGTTACGCAAAAAACCTCGCTCTTGGTCAAAAGCCTGACGGGTGGTGTCTCGGCGCGACCACCAACCGGGAGGCATGAACGGACCCTGTCCGGCTTCAAAAATTTCGGAAACCTGGTCCCTGGGCGTGCTTTGATCTTGAAAATCCAACGCCCAATTCACCGAAAAATTCCGACGCGGTTTGGCCAGTCGTTGGCGATACAAGGCCTCAAACCCGCCTTGGGTTTGGTGATTTTCGTTGGTATTGCTCAGCAAATTTTGAGATAGCTTTCGGGTGGAGCGCTCCAAGGTGCTCCCCGTTGCCCAGGTGCTGTCCACGGATACCGCGGAGGCCCACAACCCGGTTCGTTGGGCCACCGTGAAGCGAGGGGTCCAAATCATCGAACGGTTGCTGTCCGGATTCCATTCCAAGCGAGCGGTCCAACGGTTTTGGAGGTTATCCTGAATTTGTCGACTACTATCGCTTTGGGTCAAACCCGGGATACTGAGCCAGGAACGTAAGGATGCCGCGTTTTGGGCATTTACCGACCGGGTGACCAGAAGCGAACTGTTCAATTTCCAACCGCCGGACCATTGATCGCTGTAATTAAGGGCCGAACTTAGGGTGGTGGTCAAACCCCTTTGGCTGGGATTGAGCAAGGCAGCACCGGGATCCGGCATGCCTCCGCCACGGCCTCCACCACCCCGCATGCCTCCCATAGCGGTTCCGCCTAGGTTGCCCCCGCCGCCCAAAAGCCCGCTCAATTCTGCTCCCGAAAAATTCTGTTGATTTATGTTGTTCAAGAGCAAAGCGGCACTCAGCCTTCGCCTGCCCTTGAAATACGAAGCTTGACCACCACCCATCCACCGAACACCCCGGGTCGGCTCCAAAAATCCAGCGGTAGGCGCTAGGGATCCCGATGTCGATTCCGGCAAAACCAGTTTCTCAAAAGCCTTGTCATCACGTGATGTTGCGCTGCCTGTAAAATCGCCAAGACCGGCATACAATTTTCCGAATCTGCTGTTGTTGAGACCCGTGCGCGTTATAAGGTTAAGTGTTTTTTCGGTGTTACCGTCGTTGATTCCCGTAAACTGTGCTTGGTCGCTTTGACGATCGATCAATTGAACTTTGTCAATGACCTCGGCTGGTAAATTGCGTAAAGCGGCGGTGGCATCGTTTCCAAAATATTCCTGACCATCCAACAATACCCGACGGACCTCTTCACCTTGGGCTTTGAGCTGGCCGTTTTCGACCGTGATACCGGGCATTTTTCGGATCAGCTGTTCGGCATCGGCATCGGGCGCGGTTCGAAACGATGAGGCACTAATCTCGGTGGTATCCCCCCGCTGTTCCACCCGACGAGCGGTACCCTGAATTTCCACTTCTCCCAACGAAGTCATGACCGGAATCAAACGCAACGTCCCCAGATCGGTATCGGACGTCCACCGAAACACCCGTTGCAAGCCCTCGTAACCAACATAGGTACAACGCAGCAGGTAACCCCCTTGGCGAGGCAGACGAAGGTCAAAAGTGCCTTGCAGGTCACTGCTCGCCCCCCATCGTCTGCTGCTATCCCTCAACGAAAGCACCACCACATGGACCCCGGCCAAGCCTTGCCCCGAAACCGAGTCCACGATCCTGCCCCCAATACGAACCGGTATCGAAGGTGGTTGAGCGGAGGACTGGGCCTGCGCCAGGGAGACCAGATGCCAACAGGTCCATAAGGTAAAAATCCACTTCATGCCCAAAAGAACGATATAAACCTATCCCAAAAGAAGGATTCGCCCAAGTTTTTTGGGGAGGGAGCCGTTTATGAACGAACTTTGGTGCGTGAAAAGAAGCGCAATCCTCCTCCTCATGTTGCTGGGCACCGGACTCGCCATTTTGGTGAGTACCCTGGGCGAAAGCAGTTCCTATGTCGATTTTGAAACAGCCGCCCAAGACCCTGGCCACAGTTACCACGTTGTGGGTACGCTGGACCGGTCCAAACCGTTGATTTACAATCCAGAAACGGATGCCAACCTTTTGCAGTTTTCCCTCCTTGACCAAAAAGGCTTTAGCCGTTCGGTGATTTTTTATGGTGCCAAACCCCAAGATTTTGAGCGATCCGAACAAGTGGTGGTGGTCGGTGCCATTCAATCCCTAAAGGGGCAACCCACCTTTGTTGCGGAACAAATTTTGACCAAATGCCCCTCCAAATACACGGAGGACACCCTATAAACCCCTGAATCAAAGCAATGGTATACGAAGGAGAATGGCTTTGGCTGGGTAATCTTGGACATGGGGCGGTGATTGTGGCCTTTTGTGCGGCACTGTTGGGGGTTCTTACGTATGGCCATGCCTTGTTCGGCCATCGCTTGCCCCAAGGACGTTGGGAAACTTGGGGCCGTTGGGCTTTTGGTTTGCATAGCGTGGCGGTTTTAACGGTCATTGGGGTTTTGTTCGGTCTAATTTTTTATCATCGCTACGAATACCACTATGCCTGGTCCCATGCCTCCAAAGCCTTGCCGGTTCGGTATATTTTGTCTGCTTTTTGGGAAGGTCAAGAAGGTAGTTTTTTGTTATGGATTTTTTGGCATGTCCTCCTCGGGAACTTTTTTATCCTCAGCTCCGGTCGTCGATGGGAAGCCGGGGTGATGACCGTCCTCAGCCTTGCTCAATTGATGTTAAGCAGCATGCTGCTGGGTACTTTGCTGGAGATCCCCGCTTTAGGTGAGCTCAAAATTGGGAGTAGCCCTTTTGTTCTGCTTCGGGATACTTTGGAAGCGCCGCTGTTTCAGCGTCCGGATTACCTAAAGTGGATTACCGACGGCAACGGCTTAAACCCTTTGCTCCAAAACCCTTGGATGGTTATCCATCCCCCGGTGCTTTTTTTGGGCTTTGCTTCGTGCACCCTGCCTTTTGGATATGCCGTTACGGCCTTGGTTCGAGGGCTTTACCGGGAATGGGTGGGACCGGCCCTAGGATGGACCTTGGTTTCGGTGCTCACCTTGGGTAGCGGTATTGTTATGGGCGCGGCATGGGCCTACGAATCCCTCAACTTTGGGGGATACTGGGCATGGGATCCGGTCGAAAACGCATCGCTCTTGCCCTGGCTATTCATGGTGGGTGCATTCCACGGCATGCATGCTTTTACCAAAAGCGGGTATTCCCTCAAATCCACCCTCATGATGGTCATGATGGGTTTTGTCTTGGTGCTCTATGCCACCTTTCTTACCCGATCCGGGATTTTGGGGGAAAGTTCGGTCCACTCCTTTACCGACTTGGGGCTGTCGGGACAATTGCTGGCTTTTTTGGGGTTGTTCACCCTCCTAACCGTGATTTTATTGGTGTACCGATGGAAGCAAATTCCCGGTAAAGAAAAAGGCGGCGAAGAATCCGGAACATCCCGTGAGTTCTGGCTCTTTGTCGGAAGCATGACCTTGGTGGTTTCGGCTTTCCAAATTTTACTCACCACGTCCATTCCGGTTTTTAATGCGATTGCCGGCAGCAACATGGCCCCTCCAACCGATGCCGTAGCCTACTACAACCGTTGGCAATTACCCCTGGCCGTTTTGATTCTCTTGATGGGCACCACGGCTTTTCGTTTGCGTTTTGGACGTAGCGAACCGGCCAAAGTTTTAACCTGGATGATGGGGGTAACCGTCATCGCGGTGGTCATGACCTTGGTGGTCGGTTATACCCAACAGATAGGCTTCTGGTCCTACCTCCTTTTGGTCTTTGCCGCTTGCTTTGCCCTGGTAGGCAACGGGCATCAACTATACCAGGCTCGCCAAAAATTACCTAGCCAAGGCGGACTCCTGGCCCACCTGGGTTTTGCCCTCCTGATGCTGGGTGTCCT
>JBJTSS010000306.1:0-3779 GCA_046079785.1 Bacteroidota bacterium | reverse complement strand
ATCACGCAATCAAACAGATCAATGCCCCTTGCGATGCTCTCCAAAATATTGGCAGGTGTTCCGACTCCCATGAGGTACCTGAACTGATCCTTGGGTAATTCCGCCGTTACCGCCTCGGTCATTCGGTACATGTCTTCGGCGGGCTCACCAACACTCAGGCCACCAATGGCACAACCGTGCGTTGCCCTTTGGGCGATGAACCTGGCAGAAGCCAGGCGGAGTTCGGGATAGGTGGAACCTTGAACGATGGGGATGAGTCGCTGATCGTAGCCGTACAGCGGTTGTGTATCAGACCAAGCTTGCAGACTGCGGTCCAACCAACGGTGGGTGAGTTCCATGCTCGCCTTGGCCTCTTTTTGGGGGCAGGGGTAAGGGGTGCATTCGTCAAAAGCCATGCAAAAGTCTGCACCAATGGAACGCTGAATTTTCATGGAGACTTCGGGGCTAAACAAGTGCCGGGAACCGTCGATATGGCTGGCAAACTCGACCCCTTCTTCACGGATTTTTCGACGGTCAGCCAACGAAAAAACCTGGTATCCTCCACTATCGGTGAGCATAGGCCCGTTCCACCGCATGAAGGGTTGGAGGCCTCCGGCTTGTTCGAGCAGTTCGGTGCCGGGCCTGAGGTAGAGGTGGTACGTGTTGCCCAGGACAATTCCGGCCCCCAAGCTTTGGCTTAATTCTTCGCTGCTCAGGCCCTTGACGGTGCCCAAGGTTCCCACCGGCATAAAAAGGGGGGTTTGAACCACGCCATGCGGGGTATGCACTAAGCCCGCCCTTGCCGAACTGCCACGGTCCTCGGCCTCCAGAAGGAAACCGCTGGGCGGTAGGGTTACGTTGGATTGACTTTCGATGTTCATGTGGACAAAGGGTGAAAAAGCCCAAGGCAAAAATCGGTAGGCTATTCTATTTTCGCACCTTATGCAGGATCGTTGGCTGGATTTTCCGCTTTGGGCCGTTTGGGTACCGGCCTTGCTTTGGCAACTTTATTATATTCATCGCTACTGGTGGCCAGTATGGGGCCGACGTGAATCTTGGAAAGAGTCCCCGGTGGTTTCAACCTCCAAACCTTTGAGTTTGGTGATTGCTGCTCGAAACGAGGCTGAAAATTTGCGCAGAAATATTCCGTTGTGGATGGCGCAGACCCATCCTGACCTTGAGGTCGTGGTGGTCAACGACAGCAGTTGGGATGAAACGGGTTTGGTGCTCCAAGAATTTGCCCAGGTTTATCCCCGGCTTCGAATTGTTTCGGTTGAGGAACAAGACAAATACCCGACCGGCAAAAAGTTCGCCTTGACCTTGGGGATCAAAGCAGCCACGCACCCTCATTTGGTCTTTACGGATGCGGATTGTCGGCCTGCCAGCGAAACGTGGTTGTCGGGGATCCAAAACGCGTACCGTCCTTCCACCGAATTGGTTTTGGGGCATGTGCAGTTCGAAAAGACCCGCGGCCTTCTTGGCTTGTTTCAACAAACCGACGCATTGTTTACCTCGGTTCAATGTTATGGACATGCATTGGCCGGTCAGGCGTTTATGGGTCGTGGTGGTAATCTTTCGTATTTGCGTAATTTGTTTTTTTACCACAAAGGGTTTAGCGCCCACCTCAAGCATGTTTCAGGGGACGATGGCCTGTTTGTGAACCAGGCTGCTACCAAAAAGAATGTTCACGTTGCCTTGCAGCCTTCTAACTGGACCATTACCTCGGCTCCGGATGGATGGGGGGCATGGTGGTCCCAGAAGCGTCGTCATCTTAGTTCCTCTGCGTATCTGCGATCGAAACATCGACTGCGATTGGCGATTTATGGACTGAGTCTCTGGATGTTGGTAGTTTGGCCCGCTGTTGCAGGGCTTTTCCCCTGGACCTACTCCTTGCCGGTGGCCTTTTATTTTTTGAATCGTTGGCTTTTGCTGGGTTTATTGGCGGCTCGCTTCAAACAAGGTGCCATCGTTCCTTTGCTTCCATTGTTGGATTTGTTTAATCTGTTGTTGCGTACTTTTTGGACGCTGACTGCACCCAAGCCTGCCAAGATTCGTTGGTAAACCATGGAAATCCCGGATTGGTCTAGGTTTTTTCCCGAACTGACGGAGACCCAAAAAAATCAGTTGGATTCCTTGCCGCTCTTGGTGCGGGAATGGAACCAACACATCAATTTGATTTCGCGCAAAGACGAAGATTCCTTGGCCGTTCATCATGTGTTGCATAGTTTGGCCCTGGCCAAGGTCATATCTTTTGAGCCGGGGTCCCGTATACTTGATGTGGGAACCGGAGGGGGATTTCCTGCCTTGCCTTTGGCCATTCTTTTTCCGGACGTTGAGTGGGTTGCGGTGGATTCGATTGGTAAAAAGATCAAAGTGGTCCAGGACTTGGCCGAGCGTTTGGGTCTGCATAATTTGCAAGCAAAGCATCAACGTGCGGAAGAGGTACAAGGACCCTTTGACTTTGTGGTATCCCGGGCTGTAGCCCGTATGCAGAGTTTGGTGCAATGGACCAGGTCCGCCCTGTCCCGTTCCCCGCGACATACCTGCCCCAACGGTTGGTTGGTGCTCAAGGGGGGTGACCCCCAAGAAGGCCTCAAAGATGAATTGGAGGAGGTTGGTTTGCCGTATGCCTTGTATCCGGTTTCAACGTATTTTGAGGAACCTTATTTTGATCAAAAATTTGTGGTTTATATGTCCCCACAACCCTTTCAATCCCTGGCATGAAGGCTTACCATCAGCTCCTTGAACAACTTATCCGGTCCGGTGTTCGCAAAGAGGACCGAACCGGAACCGGAACCTTGAGTGTATTTGGCCCCCAACTTCGCTTTGATTTGAACGAAGGCTTCCCACTTTTGACCACCAAAAAAGTACATTTTAAGTCGGTGGTCTATGAATTGTTATGGTTTATTTCGGGTTCGACCAATGTGCGTTACCTCCAAGATCATGGGGTCAGCATCTGGGATGAATGGGCCGATGAAAACGGGGAATTGGGCCCGGTTTACGGCAAACAGTGGCGTTTTTGGTCCAAGGCCGATGGTAGCACCGTGGACCAATTGACGGACTTGGTGGATCAATTGCGTCGTAATCCGGATTCTCGTCGGCTATTGGTTTCGGCTTGGAATGTGGGCGATATTCCATCCATGGCTTTGCCCCCTTGCCATGCTTTTTTTCAATTTTATGTTGCTAACAATAAATTGTCTTGTCAGTTATACCAGCGCAGTGCGGATGTTTTTTTGGGGGTTCCTTTTAATATCGCATCGTATGCCTTGTTAACCCATATGGTTGCCCAGGTTTGTGGCTTGGGGGTTGGTGAATTTGTTCACACCATGGGGGATGCCCATCTGTACCTCAACCATTGGGAACAAGCGCATCTTCAGCTCGGTCGGGATGAACGTCCCTTGCCCCGTTTGATTTTGGATCCTGGCATAAGAGATTTGGAAGCGTTTGACTATGAACATATTCGTTTGGAAGGTTACGACCCCCATCCGGCCATCAAAGCTCCTGTAGCGGTATGATTTTGGAGTCTGGACCTGGAAGGATTGTTTTTCTATTGGCATCGTCCACGGATGGTGCGGTTGGTGATGGGGAAAAATTGCTTTGGCACCTGCCCGAAGACCTACGCCGATTCAAGGAGCTTACCATAGGTCACCCTTGTATTTTGGGTCGCAAAACCTTGGAGAGCATTGGACGAGTTTTGCCCGGTCGGCGATTCCTGGTTTTGACCCGTGAAATTCCAGCACCGGAATCTCCGCTGTACCAAAGGTATCCCGGGGTGGAGTGGTACACGGATTTTGGTACAG
>JBJTSS010000305.1:0-7616 GCA_046079785.1 Bacteroidota bacterium | reverse complement strand
AATGCGGACAGGTTCCTAATAAGTAACGATCGGCCAAAAATTGACCGGCCGCTTTGTCATAAAACTGTAGTGTGGTTTGCTCTCTCAAAAAACCACCTTGATACAAAACTTCAAAAAAAGCCGAAGCTTCGCGATGGTGGGCATCCCCGGAGGTCCTCGAAAAATGGGTGAATTCCACCCCGATGCCATGCAGAGCATCCCGAATAAGGGCATGGTTGCGGTCCACCAATTCACGGGGATGAACCCCTTCTTTGCGGGCTTGCAACGTGATAGCCACCCCGTGCTCGTCGGTACCACAAATCAAGAGCACATCCTCGCCCTTGGCCCGCAAATAGCGGTGATAAACGTCCGCCGGCAAATAGCAACCCGCCAAATGCCCTATATGAACAGGGCCGTTGGCGTAGGGCAAAGCAGCAGTAAGCAAATAGCGAGGCACGGGGCAAAAGTAGGGCCTAGGAGCAGGCCGAACAAACCTCCCACCCCTTTCCCGGTTGTAATTTGGCGGCCATGCAGGAAATTCCCGTTTATCAGCCCAGTAACCCGGTTCGATTGGTCACCGCCGCCTCGTTGTTTGACGGTCACGATGCGGCCATTAACATCATGCGGAGAATCCTCCAAAAAAGCGGGGCCGAAGTCATCCACCTCGGACATAACCGATCCGCAGCCGAAATTGTGGATTGCGCAGTCCAAGAGGATGCCCAAGCCATTGCCATAACCTCCTATCAAGGAGGGCATTTGGAATTTTTTAAATACCTCTACGACTTATTGAGAGAGCGTGGCCGGCCCGAGATTCGTCTTTTTGGGGGAGGGGGAGGAACCATCTTGCCCACCGAGATCGAAGAACTCCATCGTTACGGAATCAACCGAATTTATTCCCCCGATGATGGGCGAGCCATGGGATTGCAGGGCATGATCAATGATTTGTTGCAACAATCTGATTTTGCTATCGTCCAAGAAAAGGAAGAAGACCTACCACGTCTCGCTGAACGTATTCGCCTTGGGGCAGACCCTGCCTTGGCGAGGGGCATATCCATGGCCGAGAACGAGCCCGCCTTGTTTGAATCTTTAACCCGTTTGCTTGGCTCCGATGGCCCCAAGTCTGACGGTCCTAAAGCACCTGTCCTGGGAATTACCGGCACCGGTGGTGCAGGCAAATCCTCCTTGGTGGACGAAGTCATACGCCGCTTTATTACCCAAACCGGAGATCCCTCGGACCCTTCATTGGGGCCCCGAGTTGCCGTCGTTTCGGTGGACCCCTCCAAACGCAAGAGCGGGGGGGCTTTACTTGGGGACCGCATCCGGATGAATGCCATCCATCACCCCCGCGTTTATATGCGCTCCTTGGCCACCAGGCAATCCAACCTGGCCTTGAGCAGGCATGTCCGGGATACCCTGACCCTCTTGCAGGCTTCCCGTTTTGACCTAATTCTTTTGGAAACCTCCGGTATCGGACAAAGCGACACCGAAATTATTGATCACAGCGATGTTTCGCTCTATGTTATGACACCGGAATACGGCGCAGCGACCCAGCTCGAAAAAATCGATATGCTAGATTTCGCCGACCTCATCGCCGTTAACAAATTTGATAAACGAGGGGGACAAGACGCTTTGCGCGATGTCAAAAAACAAGTGCAACGTAACCATAATTTATGGGATACCCCTGCCTCCGAAATGCCCGTTGAAGGCACCATAGCCAGTCAATTCAACGATCCGGGCATGAACCGTTTGTTTGGTCGGCTGATGGAACTTTTGGAAACCCGTTGCGGGTTCAAGGTTGATCGACGACCCTTGGTCCAGGACAACGAACTCTCCGAAAAAATTTATATTATCCCCCCCTCCAGGACCCGCTACCTTTCCGAAATTACCGAACATATTCGCCGGTACAACCGGGATACCGAGGAGCAGGCGGAACGGGCTGAGCATTGGTTCGCCTTGGAGCAGAGTCTTCAAATTCTGCAAGAACAAGGCGGAGGGACGTCGCAATCCCCCGCCCTTGAGGCTTTGCAAGCTGCTCTGCATCAGGCGAAATCTAGCCTGCACGGCCAGAGCATCCGCGCCTTGGAGGCCTGGCCTGCCCTGCGAGAAGCCTATACCGGGGAGGTATTTAGCTACCAGGTGCGGGGCAAAGAAATCAAGGTCAATACCCGAACCACCACCCTTTCGGGACTGCCTTTGCCCAAAATAAGCCTGCCGCGCTATGCCAATTACGGGGATTTGTTACGCTGGTTTCGGCAAGAAAATCTACCGGGCTCCTTCCCGTTTACCGCAGGTGTTTTTCCTTTCAAAAGGGAACAAGAAGACCCGACCCGCATGTTTGCCGGAGAGGGAGGACCCGAACGTACTAACAAGCGCTTCCACTACGTCTCGCTGGGGATGCCCGCCAAACGTTTGAGCACGGCCTTTGATTCGGTAACCCTCTACGGCAACGACCCGGACCGACGACCGGATATTTACGGCAAAATTGGTAACGCCGGGGTAAGTATTTGTTGTTTGGACGATGCCAAAAAACTCTACTCGGGATTTGACCTTTGCGATCCGGCCACCTCGGTTTCGATGACCATCAACGGACCTGCACCGGTGCTTTTGGCCTTCTTCTTGAACGCGGCCATCGATCAGCAATGCGAGAAGTTCATTGCCCAAAGCAAACGCACAGTAGAAGTAAATACCCGGTTAAACAAAATCCGGGGTGGGCGACAGGACTGGCCTGTTTACCAAGCTTTTGGGGGCGAAAACGAACCCGGCAATTCATCCCTTCCTGAAGGGAACAACGGCTTGGGCCTGATGCTCTTGGGCGTATCCGGGGATGCCCTATTGCCCGAAGAAGACTACCAGCGCATCAAAAAAGCCACCCTTACCCAAGTCAGGGGAACCGTTCAGGCTGATATCCTCAAGGAAGACCAGGCCCAAAACACCTGTATTTTTTCGACAGAATTTTCACTCCGCCTCATGGGGGATGTTCAGGAATATTTCATTGATCACGCCGTTCGGAATTTTTACTCGGTTTCCATATCGGGTTACCATATCGCCGAAGCCGGGGCCAATCCCATCACCCAGTTGGCCTTTACCCTGGCGAATGGATTTACCTACGTTGAGTATTACTTGTCGAGGGGCATGGATATCAATCGCTTTGCCCCCAATTTGAGCTTTTTCTTTAGCAACGGTATTGATGCCGAGTATGCGGTAATCGGACGCGTTGCTCGACGAATTTGGGCCAAAGCTCTTCGCGAAAAATACGGGGCCGATGAGCGATCCCAAATGCTCAAATACCATATCCAAACCTCAGGTCGTTCGCTGCATGCCCAGGAAATTGATTTTAATGATATTCGCACCACACTGCAGGCGCTTTACGCCCTGTATGACAATTGTAATTCGCTGCATACCAACGCCTTTGATGAAGCTATCACCACCCCAACCGAAGCTTCGGTACGCCGCGCCATGGCCATTCAATTGATCATCAACCGTGAACTTGGCTTGGCGTTTAACCAAAACCCCTTGCAAGGATCTTTTGTTATCGAAGAGCTCACCGACCTGGTTGAGGAGGCGGTCATGCTGGAATTTGACCGTATCACCGAACGGGGCGGGGTCCTGGGCGCCATGGAGTCCATGTACCAACGCAACCAAATCCAAGAGGAGTCCTTGCATTACGAAACCCTCAAGCATAACGGGGATTTGCCCATCATTGGGGTCAATACGTTTTTGAGCAAAGAAGGTTCACCAACCCTCATCCCGGGTGAAGTCATTCGAGCCACCGAAGCCGAGAAAGAGGCCCAAATCTCCACCTTGAAAAGCCTGAATCAGCGCTACCCTCAAGAGGCCGCTCAATGGCTACGGAAATTATCGGAGGCCGCCCTGCGGCAAGAAAATTTGTTTGATGTCTTGATGGAAGCCGTCAAGTACTGTTCTTTGGGTCAAATCACCGAAGCCCTCTACCAAGTTGGGGGTCGTTACCGACGGAACATGTAAACGAGGCTATCAGGGTGTAGGGGTCAAATTGCTTTGGCGCACAAAACGCTGCATTTCCAAAAAAATCGAGAACATTTTGCGTCCTTTGCGCAGGTCCTCAAATTCTAATTTGTAGAAGGAATGGGTAGCGGGCCATGGAATACTTCCTTCGCTGAGGTAATTGGTGATGCAGGCTTGCTTGCGGCAATCAAAGCGCAGGATGACCCGTTGTCGGCAAGGGGCTGGACACGTTGGGCCTTCCTTGATTTCCTCCATCCGAATACGCACATCGCTCAAGCGGAACACCACATGGCCTCCCCCAAATTCCTGACCGTTTAGACGAAGATTACCGTATTCATCCATACGGCAATCCGGTCCAAAAACGCCTTTGAGGTAAATATCGGCATCCGTATAATCCCGGATGCGACTGCTGGATTGGGCTTCTGACTCGAAGGAAAGAGCACAGGTAAGAACAAGGGCCGGGATCAGGGAGGCCAAGAGGCGGGGGAATCTTAGGGGCAAGGGTGACATCATGGAACCAAATTTAAGTACCTTTAGGATAAACTCAACCCCACAACGCATGGCAACAGCATTGATTACCGGAGCATCGGACGGTATTGGATTGGAATTAGCCCGTATCCACGCGGCAGCCCACGACGATTTGATCTTGGTCGCCCGGCGTCTGGATTTGTTGGAAAAACTCCGCGAAGAATTGGTGGCAGCCCACCGAATCAATGTTCATTGTTATGAAATGGACTTGAGTCTTCCGGCCAATATTGACCGACTCCACCAAAGCACCACGGCATCCGGGCTGAAGGTTGATTTTTTGATCAATAATGCGGGTTTTGGAAGCATCGGGCCCTTTGTGGATTCCCGCTGGGAACGGGATGCCTCGATGATTGATCTCAATGTTCGGGCCGTGGCTCACCTGACCCATCTCTATGCTCGGGATATGGTGAATCAAGGCGGGGGACGCATCATGAATGTCGCTTCGACGGCGGCTTTTCAACCCGGCCCCGGTATGGCGGTATATTTTGCGACCAAGGCCTTTGTCTTGCATTTTTCGGAAGCCTTACATCTGGAATTAAAGCGCCATAACCTATCCGTCACGACGCTATGCCCTGGCCCTACCCAAAGCGGTTTTGCCAAGGCGATGCGAGAGCCGGGTAGCCCATCCCCCGCCATGCTTGCCAGCAAACGCATTCCGGATTCGGCATCGGTTGCCCGATACGGATACCGCGCGATGATGCGTGGTCAGGCGGTGGCCATTCACGGTTGGATGAATGCCCTGATGGCGGCTTCATCACGTCTGGTCCCCCGATCGTGGGTGGTCCGGATCTCGGCTTCCATCACCGGCGGTTTGTAAAATTAGCCGCATGGCCCCGGAGCTTCTGATGTTACGGCCTGCTCATTTTGGCTGGAATTCCGAAACCGGTCCCAGCAACGCCTTTCAAATTCGTCAACCCCATAGTCTTCCTGCCCAAACCGCCCTGCAAGGGCTCAGAGAATTTGATGCGATGCATCGTCGACTCCTGGATACCGGGCTTCGCGTAACGGTTTTGGCGGATAGGGATGATGTTCCCTGCCCGGATGCGGTTTTTCTTAACAATTTATTTTGCACTTTACCCGACGGAGGGTTGGTTCATTTTCCGATGGAAGCTCCGTCCAGGCGACTCGAAAAACGACACGATTTGGCCCACCTTCTCATTGAGGCAGGGTTTCGGGTCGCCTACGAATCCGATTGGAGTGATTGGGCCCATGGGGGGCAGTACCTCGAAGGCACCGGTAGCCTGGTCTTGGACCATACGCATCGTTGGGCCTATGCGGCTTTTTCGACGCGGACCAGCCCCGAACTATTTGAACGGTGGTGTGGTGAAATGGGTTACCAGGGTTTTGGATTTCAAAGTCGCGATACCCACGGTCAGCCGTATTACCACACCAACGTCGTCATGAGTTTGGGCCAAAACCTCGCGCTTGTGGGCTGTGATGCCGTGGATTCATTGACCAGGCAAGAACTACGCCATCGCTTGGAGCAAAGCGGGCGTGATGTCCTTGAACTAAATCCGGACCAAATTGCTTGCTTTGGGGCCAATGTCCTTCAAGTCCTTCATCCGGCGGGTCATCGCTGTTGGATTGCCTCCGAAACCGCCATCAAGGCTTGGGGAATCGGGATTCGACAACGGGTAGAAGCTGATGGAGAACTGGTTTCGGTTTCCCTAACAACCATCGAAAAAACCGGGGGAGGATCCGCCCGCTGTATGCTGGCCGAAAACTATTTGCCTTTGCTTTAGGGCACAAAAACCACCTGCCCCGGCGCAATACCCGCCGTAAAACTGTCCACCAAAGCACCTTGTTGATTCCATCGGAAGATCTTGCCCGCCGATGTAAAGTCGGCCGCATCGGTCGTCACCAAATATCGACTTCCGTAAGGATCGTAGGCCGTATGGTAAAACAAACGATTAATCCAAGGTTGGGTCGGTTGGATAATGCTGAGCGGGCCAAGGGGCAGGCTAACTCTATGAATTCCAGGGCGTACTGGGCTTTCTAATTGGTAGAGCAGGGCATCCCCATTCGGGGTAATCAATAGATCTTTGGGGTGATCGTCGTTCCTGCCCCAAGTGGCTTGACCCATCAACAGTCCATCCGATAAGCGTATCCAATGCAGGGAACCTGGGGTTTCTGAACCTCTCCATGCGGGTTGTCCTCCGCAGAGGACGATTACATGGGCCCCCAAGACCACCAAACTGTTGGGGCGGTCCCCTACCGTTAGCGTTCGGACAACAGTATCCGACTCGGTATCCACCAAGGTTACGGTATTGCTGTCTCCATTGGCCACCACCAAGCGGTTTCCGCTAACCACCAAGGCATCCGGGAATGGGCCGACAGGAATTCGCTTCAATACTTGCCGACTGCCCCAATCCACGACAGCCACTCGACCTGCGCCGCCAAAGCGTACCCATTCGCTCACATAGGCTTTGGACCTGATCGGGTCCATGGCCACGGCAGAGGGCAGCTCAAAGCCCGACAAGGATCCCAAGGACTGCATGGTCGTTGGATTGACCCATTCCAATCGGCCGGCATTGTTCAGAACCACCATACCAATACCGCCGTGGATAAGCATGTTTTGGGCAATGTTACCCAGTGGCCTTTGATTCACTCTTCCAAACACATCCTGCTCGGTACGACTACCGTCCCTTGCCACCCAAGTTAAGGTCCCTGTTCCGGAACCAAAAGGCCCCTCATTCACCACCCAAAACCCCTGGTTAAACGTTGAGACCTTGGGAGGAATGGGATCTTTTTGGCAGGAAGCCATCAAGCCAAGGCTAGCCAGAACAAGGAGGCGGGACCATGTGCTGAAAGGGATGAAGGGACGAAATTTTTTCATGGATTAAAATTTTAGGGAATGCGTTGAGGGAATTGAGGTGTACAAGGCCAAATGGAAGCTGCGACCCGGGCGTGGAAACCAAGGCACTTCTTCGTAATGTGTTTGTGTCAAATTGCGGATTTGTAGCGATAAACGTTGCCCATTTCTCTCGTATGAACCAGCGAATGTAACCAGGGCATAGGCCGGAAGAGTTTCGGAGCCATCGGTGAGGGTGTTACGAGCAGAGACGCCCTGTACTTGCCCCATGACCGACCAAGAACCCCTTTGTAAGCTGCCTTGAGCAGCCCAT
>JBJTSS010000304.1:0-3022 GCA_046079785.1 Bacteroidota bacterium | reverse complement strand
GCCCCACCTAGAATAGCCTGTTCGGCCATTTCCCGCATACGACGGACATTAAAGTCCAATTGACCAATGGCAGGAGCCCATTGTACCAAGGCTAAACGCATGCTTTGAAATTGGTCCAAGTGAAACGAATAGCCATGAGGAGTAGACCCACGCGGGTGGTAAATTTGCTGAAGATGATTTGTAGCACAGCCCCTATCTGGAATGCCCAAAAATAAGATTTATATCGCCCTAATCCTCCTTGGTCTGGGAGTTGGCATCCTTTTTGGAATCTACCACCAAAACAAGCCAAGCGATTCCTTGGTGAATGTCAACCTCCAGCGGGAGAAATCCCCATCATTACGCCCATTTTGGAAAAGTCTTGGCATTTTGCCCGGTGAAAACCTGGAGGCTTGGGAAAATAGGCAAAAACAAGAAAATGGCGAAATTTTTGTCTTTTTTCATCAACAAATTCTTCAAACCGATGCCGCTTCCACCTACGCTTTGTGGCAAAATCCTGGTGTGGATAGCCTTACCCGTGATGTGGATGCGTTTTGGACCTCCAACGACCCCGATGTTGTTGAAGCCCAACACCAATTGAACAACGTACTCGGGCGCTACAGGTCCTTGATTCAAAGCGCTGCGGGTATCCCCTCCGATTCGTTGCCCAAGATCCCCACGCCTGTTGGTATGGTCAGCCTTTTTCAATACCAATGTGTATTGAGTGATTCCAACCTTTGGGTTGGTCTCGACCTTTTTATGAAAGAAAATTACCGCTATTACCCCACGGTAGAACAGCTTTACCTCTATCAACGCAGGCGCACCCACCCGCGACACTTACCTGTGGCCATTGCTAGGACCTTGAGCGAAGACTTGGTGGACACCTACCAACCCGGCCCTCTTGGCGGAAAACTCTTGGACCGGGTTCTACGGGAAGGCCGTATCATGACCTGCTTACGGTGGCTCTTGCCCGAAACCCCCGATAGTTTATTGCTGGGCTATCAACCCGATCAATGGCAATGGATTGTAGAAAACGAAAACCAAGTTTGGAAACAAATAGTGAGCCAAAATGTGTTGTTTAGCGAAGATCCCTTGTTGACATCGCGTTATCTCAGCGATGGCCCCTTCACGTCCGGTTTAGCCCCCAACAGTCCCCCTGCCCTAGGTCGGTATTTTGGGGATCGCATTGTTCAAAAATGGCTATCCCAACAAAAGAAAATCAAAGGTTGGCTCCAACAAAAAAACAACCCCGAAACCCTTCTTCAGGAATCAGGATACCGGGGCCGTCCCTAGGCTGCTCAACGGTTGACCTCCACAAAGCGCTCAATATCCTCGCGCTTTCCCAAAAGCACCATAAAGTCCGAACTGTACAAAACCGTATCCGCACTTGGAACGCCCAGGATATGGTATTCTTCGCGTCTTTCGCCCTGGTCATCTGTAACCTCGTACGACCGTCTTAAGGTGATAAGGTTGAGCCGGTAACGGGTACGCAATTCCACTTGCAGGACTGTTTTGTTGCACACCCCAACCGGAGTTTTGACCTCCACAATTTGGTAATCATCGGGTAATTGGAATACATTGACCAAATTGGGATTTAACAACCTACCGGCCACCGAAATCCCTACTTCATCTTCGGGCGATAGAATTTCGGTTACCCCCAATTTTTCGAGCACGCGACGTTGCTGGTCTGTTGAAGCCCTGGCGATGATCCGCTTGACCCCTAACTCGATTAAGGTAACGGTTGTTAACAACAAACCCTCAAAGTCTTGGCCAATCGCTACAACTACCGCATCCAAATCTTGGATATTCTGCTCTCGTAACAATTTGAGGTTGGTGGCATCCATACGGACGGCAAAAGCCACATCATCCCGGAGAGCATTGATCGCTTGTTCACTGTTATCAATAACAATTACTTCCGCCCCGCGCTGAGCCAAAGTCCTTGCGATGGTCGTCCCAAAACGACCTAATCCGATGACACCGAAACGGTTTTCCATAATAACAACGATTGAATATGCGAAACAAAGACTTCGAGAGCCGGGGCAAAACCCTGGGTATTGGTAATGATCAAATCACTGGAATCGCGATAAGGTTCCAGATAGGCCCGGTAGGCCGGTGCCACATGATGGTCCCACTGATAACGAACGACTTCTTCGGGGTAACCCCTCTCCTCCAAATCCCGAACAATTCGACGGGCCAACATGGTTTCTTGGGGGGCATCAATAAAGATCCGCAAATCCAATAGGTCGGCTATTTCGGGATAGTGAAAAACAAAAAGCCCTTCGATCACCAAAACGGGTGCAGGTAGAACCTTATGAAAAGTTGGCTCGGCGCCAGGCCGGTTAAACGTGTACTCTTTTATTTGAATGGAGCGCCCCTCCATCAAGGCATCCACGTCTTGGCGACAACGCTCCCTATCCAAGGCACCGGGTAAGTCAAAATTGACTTCTCCCCTTTCATCCCTGGCCTGCATTTCGATGGGATGATAGTAATGATCTTGGGAAATAACAGCCAGATCTTGTGGGGCAAAACGAGCCGACAGCGCCTTGATAAAGGTGGTTTTACCCGACGCACTACCCCCGACCAGCCCGATTAAATAGGGTTTGGGGGGAAAAGGGCTGTTGTGCATGGCGCAAAACTACACCAAAGACCTCAAACCCCCATACGTGGGCCTCAAACCCCTTCTTTGGGCCTGAAGACGCCCAGGGGCACAATACACTCTTCCAGAGAAATCCCCCCGTGTTGAAAAGAATTCCGGTACAGGGTGGCGTACTGATGAAAATTGTTCGGATAACAAAAAAACTGATCCGAACCAGCCAAAATATACCCGGAGTTGAGGTGCTTGCGCGGTAATTGAACCTCCTCTGGCTGGGTAATGGCATAAACGTTTTCGTCCTGGATTTGCAAATTCTTGCCTTCTTTGTAGCGCAAATTATTGGACATTTCGCGGTCCCCGCTAATGCGGACCGGATCCTGCACCTTGATCATTCCATGATCGGTGGTAAGAACCAAGGTATACCCGCGTTCAGCAGCTTTTTGTAGGTAATCC
>JBJTSS010000303.1:0-8950 GCA_046079785.1 Bacteroidota bacterium | reverse complement strand
CTATTTGCCTTTGCCTCTTTTTATCTGTTGCAACGGTGGGAATTTTTGTGGATGAATGGGATCTCATTGGGCCTTATCATTTGGACCAGCCTGCATGGATTTAGTCGCTTGTTATGTGGCGCAGTGGCGGGCGTTTTTATTCCCAAGTTCATTGGACAAGTATTTGTTGCCACAGGGCTTAACCTGGGGGTCCGGGTGGTTTTGGGTGTTTTGGCGTTTGGAAGCTTCCTTGCCTTTGCTCGTTTTTTTCTCCCCCCCCTCTTGTTTAATGGCAGAGAACAAAGGGTCGCCGAAGACGAAGAATCCCGGGCTGAGTTCGTACGTTATACCCTCTTTTTGCCCTGGTTGCTTAGTTCCTCCTTTATTGCCCTCATTCACGGAATTCGAGGTCACTTTTACGAAGTGATTATTCAGTTTTTATTGGGTTGGGTGGTGCTGCACATCTACCACCAGTTTAGGCCCCAAAAACCGGAATACAATGTTCCCATTCCCGAACAGGGAAGACCTCAGGTGGATTACAAACTATGGCTGGCCACTGGCAGCGTTTTTGTCTTGATTTTTATTCTGTTTTTTTGATCTTTTCTTCCTTCAATCGTCTTTTACCTTTTTCCTTCCTTTTTTTACCCTTCGATTTCTTTCTGTCCCTTCCGATTTAACCATGACCACCCAGCCCCTAGAATCCATCCGATCCGGCACCTACGCTTTGATTGATGTTCGAACCACCGACGAGTACCAACAAGACCACATAGAAGGCAGCCTTCATATCCCTCACCAAGAAATTTTGGACCATAGCGATCGCATTGCCGAATTGCCTGAACCCCGTTTCCTCTATTGCCGAAGCGGAGCCCGCAGCGCCCTCGCCATGCAGATGCTTCAGCAAAGTGGCGTAACAGGCCTCTTCAATGCCGGTGGCATCGAAGATATGCGGGAATTGTTACGGGACGCTGAACTTTAGCCCATACCTCCGGCCCAGCGTAGGGATTGGACGCCAAAGCGGTCTTTGATACGGTCCAACGCTTTGTGCAAGGCGCCTTCCTGGGCGGGATCCCCAAACAAATCCATCTGAGCCCCCACCCTGCTTAGTTCACTCAAACGCAGGCCCACCAATCGGACCCTCATCCGCCGGGTGTACAATCGCTCAAACAAAACGCAAGCCGTTTCCATGAGCACCCGATCCGATGCTGTGTAGGGTATTTTTTGTTGCCTACTAACGGTTTCAAAATCAGCATAACGCAGCCGAACCGTCAAGCAACCACCCACCAAACCCTGCGAACGAAGTTCGTGACCCAAGCTTTCGGCAAGGGAACGGAGTTTGGTTTGAAGAAACGCCCCATCCGCGCTATCCTGCTCCAGCGTCCGCTCAGCCGAAAGGGACTTTTGCTCCCGGTAAGGAAGTACCGGCTGATGGTCTACACCCCGGGCTTTCTCCCAAAGCATCATCCC
Organism: Bacteroidota bacterium; assembly: GCA_046079785.1. Lineage (GTDB taxonomy): Bacteria > Bacteroidota > Bacteroidia > UBA7662 > UBA7662 > SYHX01. Next base: position 7,507 of record JBJTSS010000303.1, on the reverse strand, counting down.
GTTTTTTCCAAAAAGGCGAACCAGGTAATCGCGGGGAACCTCCTGCAATTGACGAATTCGACCCAACCCCAACTCCTCCAATTGGGACGACCAGACCGGGCCTACCATCGGAATTTTACGAACCGAAAGTGGGGCCAAAAAACGAGCTTCGTCACCGCGTTGAACATAGCGTTGATTGTCCGGCTTGGCCTGCCCTGTGGCCACCTTGGAAACGGTTTTGTTGACCGAAAGCCCCAACGAAGAAGGCAAACCGGTCTCGCGAGCGATGCGGGTTCGCAGTTCCGTAGCCAATCGAAGACAGCCCAAGTACTTGTCCATTCCACTCAGGTCAGCATAAAACTCATCCACCGAAGCCTTTTCGACCACAGGCAACGCCTCCTGAACCAACGAAGTCACCATACGGCTGTATTCCCCGTATTGCTCGGCATGACCCCGTACCAAAATCGCTTCCGGGCACAAACGCAATGCCATACGAACAGGCATACCCGATGAAACCCCCATGGCGCGGGCTTCGTAACTGCAAGACGAAACAACGGCCCGATCACCCCCTCCCCCAATAATCAACGGCTTGCCCCGCAATCGATCATCCATAAGACGCTCAACCGAAACAAAAAAAGTATCCAAATCCAAATGCAAAACACAACGCGCGCCCTCAAAGGATGCCGACGTACTATTCTCGGGATCAGGCGGCAAAGGAGGCGGATTCAAGGGAAACATAGGCCCGCTTGTGCATGGATGAAACCTCAACAAAACGATAATCATACTCTTCGCGAAGGATCCCGCTAAGGCGATAAATACCGCGCCCCTTCCAGGGCCACGATCTCAACTGGGGCGGGAAATGCACCGTATCCACCCACGATCCCGACGGGTCCCTCCAGGTTCCAAAAGCCATTCGCTCACCCCGCACCGTCCGCACGTTCCGAAGATGCACCGCATACAAATCCAGACTCACCGAGGAACCCGCAGGCAGGGCCGAATCCAGACCCAAAAGCGGACCGTAACCGGAGCAATCCAACAAATCAAAAGGATGGACCAGCGGAAAGCCCAACAACTCCATTTCGTCGTAAGCCTGCCGAAGCCGATCCGCTGACAACGAGCGCATTCCCTCATCGCGATCCTTGGCCGTTACCGGTAAAACCAAAGGCTGCAAAGGTTCCGACGCAAACAAAGCCGAGGATGGAGCCCCCAAGCGAGGAGCTTGGACACCGCTACTGTAAAATAAACGCAGAGACCACAATGCCAACGAACGAACCGGCTGCAAGCAGCGTAAAGCGCCAACCCTCCAAACCAAAATCGCCTGCTCCAAAGCCAATCCCGAACGCCAACAAAAATCTTCGACACTGCGGTACAAACCTCCGCTACGGCGGGCTTGGAGTATGCCCTGAATACTGCGCTCTTCCAATCCACGAATCCAACCCAATCCCAAACGAATACACGTACCCTCCAACGAAACAGCCCCCCCGCTGTACTGCACACAGGGCCCCTCCACAACAGCACCCAAACGACGCGCCTCCTCCAAATACTCTTCGGCACTGTAAAAACCTCCTCCGTTATTCAACACCGCAACCATATAGGCCAACGGAGCATAGGCCTTCAAATAAAGACATTGGTAACTCTCCACCGCGTAGGATGCCGAATGCCCTTTGGCAAAAGCATACCCGGCAAAACCCGCGATTTGCCTCCAAAGCTCCTTGGCCAAATCTTCCCCGTGGCCCAACCCTACGGCTCCGGATACAAAGCGTCGTTCCAAATCCTGCAATTCGGTAAGCCCCCTGTGCTTACCGCTCATGGACCTTCGAAGCACATCGGCTTCGGCCAAATTCAGGCCTCCCAAAACATGCGCTACCCGGATCACGTCTTCTTGGTAAATCATCACCCCATGCGTTTCCGGTAACAATTTTTTTAGGGCATCCGGAGCCTCGGAACGTCGCTCCGGACATCGTTCTCTTTCGATATAAACCCTCATCATGCCCGATGAAGATACCCCGGGCCGGATAACTGAACTTGCCGCGACCAAACCCAAGTAATCGTGAACCCGCAATTTGGTTAACAACATTCGCATGGCCGGTGATTCAATGTAAAAACAACCGACACTCTTGCTTTGCTCCAACAAGGAACGAACCCTTGGATTACGCTTAATACGAGGGATATCCCGCAAAATTCGATTCACCAAATTACCCCGAATCGGCCCCATCAACAACAGCGTATCCTTGATTTTGGCCAAGCCGCGCTGACTAAGCAAGTCAAATTTGTGAAAACCCAAATCCTCGGCCGAATGCATATCCAACAACGCCGTAGGAAAACCCTTGGGCGGAAAAAAACAGGCGGTATACTGCTCAACCGAAAAATCCGTAATCAATACACCGCCGGCATGAATACTATGGTGGGAAGGTAGGCCCTGCATTCGCTCGGCGTAATGCAAAACCAGACGCCCCGTACGATCCAAAACCCCAGAAACCGGATTTGAGCCCCGCATACCGGCAAGGGCCTCTATTTCATCGGCGGGGAGACCAAAAACCTTGCCCAATTCCCGGACTGCCGAACGATGCTGATAACAAACATGGGTTCCCAGCAGAGCCACATGAGGAAAACGGCCAAAAACAAAGCACAGAACGGCATCCCTATCCTGCCATGAAAAATCCAAATCAAAATCCGGAGGATTGCGCCGGTAGAGGTTGATAAAACGCTCAAAAAATAAATCCAACTCTAGCGGATCCACATCCGTAATAAACAGAAGGTAAGCGACCAGACTGTTGGCTCCACTCCCCCGACCCACATAAAAGAAACCCGATTCCCTGGCAAATTTGAGTATCTTCCAGTTAATCAAAAAATAAGCCACGTAACGCTTTTGGCGTATAATGCTCAATTCTTTATCCAAACGGGCCTGCAATTCATTGGGGGGATTTGCATACCGATGCCTGATCCCTGCACGGGCCAGGAAACACAAAAAACGATAGTCCAATTCTTCGTTACCGGTGTATTTCGAAAGATTCTTGTGCGGAAACATCGGTCCTATCTCCCAAGAAATACGGCATCCCTCCAATAAACGGGTGCTTCGGTAGAGCAAATCCGGATACGCATTGAACCGTTCAAAAACAAGGGTGGATGAGTCCAATACATCCCCGGAAAAAGCCTGGTCGTACGAAGAATCCAAAGATGCTAACAATAAATGAAGATGAATGGAACGTAACAAACGATGCATCACGTGATCCTCGGACCTCAACAACGTAGCCGTTTCCATGGCCAGCATGCGATCCCAGGTCGCCCAAGAGGATAAATCCCCCAAACGATGCACATCCCTCGAAGACAAACCCACCCATTCCCCTTCCCGAAGGCGGTGTCCGGGACCCCGTGGGCCCTCATAAATCACCCAGAGATCCGGATGCACCTCGGCGGGACAGGGCCATACCCCGTCTTCCCTCAAAAAAGCGGTTAATCGCCGACAAATTTCTTCGTACCCTCTGTTATTCCGCGCAATTAACACATAATCCCTACGCTGACCGCTACGACAATCCAACCCCGCCAAGGGGCGTATCCCGTAGCGAGGAGCCAGACGCATCCAGTCCGCAACACCCGCCGTGGTATTGATATCCGTCAACACCAAGGTATCCCAACCACACTCGGAGGCTCTTGCAAGGATTTGCTCCGGAGAGCAAACCCCGTAGCCCAGACTGAAATGGCTGTGAACGCGCAGGTACATCCTCCATTAGGCCTTCATGCTGTAAACTAAACCCTGCAACTCCGCCGCAAGGGACTGCAGCCGGGGAAGCATCGCGGTATCCCTAAGCGGATCGTTACCCGACAAATCGGGTAAACGAAATGAAAGATACCCCAACGCCCTCCAAACCTCCATAACCTGATCCAACGATACCCGGTAAGGCTGGTACGCAGGATGATCGGAACGCAATTCCAGAGCATCCTGCTCCAATGCAGGGTAAATCCGCTTGTAAACCAAGCCATCCCCTCGGGATAAAACCACAGCACATTGACCAGCCCGTAGACTTCGCCAATCCGGAACAAATTCCGCAACGACGTACGACCCATCGGGAACCGGCAGCATGCTATCCCCCTTAATCTGAAACAATCGGTAGGTCCTCTCGGCACTGAGCTCAGGAACCGGCAAACGAAAGGCCGGCAAGCGAGCTACGTAATCGGCATCCCGATGGCCTTGCAAATAACCAGCCGCCGCCTGCTCCGGGACCAGGCTAATTCGCTCCTGGAGATCCGTGTCCCCCACCCCAACCGTGAGCACCCTTAGGCTATCCCCAGCCGCTCTGGACGAAAGCGACGGCCCCCAGCCCCCCGATTCCCCATCCTCCTGCAATAAATCCTCCAACGTACAATCAAATAAACGGGACATGGCCAACAAAACCGTCGACCGAGGTTCAGCCCTCCCCTCCTCGTACGATCCAATCACCGAGCGCCCCACCCCCAAACGCTCCGCCAATTCCTCCTGGGTCCAACCCAGACGCTTCCGCATCCAACGCATATTTACGGCCAAAAAAGTCATCTTTTGAAGGTTTAAATTAGACCACAAAGTTACATACTAATTTTATTGGTTTTTCTATTTTTATTAGCAATTAAATAAAAATCCCCTGCACGACCCCAACAAAATGCCTCCCAAGCCACTAGAAGCCTTATATTTGCGACCGCTCAAAGGTTCCGTAGCTCAATTGGATAGAGCATCTGACTACGGATCAGAAGGTTTGGGGTTCGAATCCCTACGGGACCGCATAGGCGATTACGCTCAACCTACAAGGGGATTACGACCGCAACCGTAATCCCCTTTTTAATTCCAGCCCCAACCACAACCCCATGATCCAACCCGCAACTGGGCTACGAATCGGACTCGTGCTAGCCTTTATCTTGGCCTCAACCATCAAGGGACTGGCCCAAAGCGCACCCAGCCTCGTTGATTCATTTGAGGGCCCTAACAGTCGGCCTTGGTTTGGTGATCAATGCCAAATTCAGTATCCGTTTAACAACCCCTACCCCCATTCGTTCAATCCATCCAGCGGAGTCCTTCGATACCATGACCAAGGGGGAACGTACGCCAATACCCGGCTAGACCTGCCATGGAACCTCAACCTATTGGCCCATTCCCGATTCAAACTCAAAGTTTACGTACCCTCCAGCGGACTCAGCGGGAACCAAGCGCCACGAATTTCCCTCAAACTCCAAAACAACGGATTAACGATGCCCTGGAGCACCCAATCCGAAATCATCCAACCCATTGGGGTGAATCAATGGCAAGAAATTGTTTTTGATTTCCGAAGGGACCCGTGGATAAACTTGAGCGCTAATTCTTTACCGCCTCTTCAACGCCAAGATTTTAATCGTATCGTACTCCAAATCAATGGCGAAAACAACAACGATCAGGTGCTAGCCTACCTGGATGATTTTCAGCTTGACACCAGTGGCTATTATGCAGGAGGTCGAGTCTTGGTATGGAGCGATGAATTTGAAGGAGGGGCTGGAATAGACACCAACAAATGGTTTCCACAAACCCTGCTTCCAAACGGAAACAGCTGGTACAACAATGAGTTACAACACTACACCAACTTACCCAGTAACGCATATATCGCCAACGGCGCCCTAAATCTTGTGGTCCGCAGACAAAACCATACCCAACAAGGGGTGACCAAAGCCTTTACTTCGGCAAGGCTCAATTCCAAATTTGCCTTTCGCTACGGCCGGGTGGAATGCAGAGCACGCATACCCCTGGCCGCAGGTACTTGGCCAGCCATTTGGACCCTTGGCCGAAATATCCAAGAACCTGGCGCATATTGGCAGCAACAAGGCTATTCAGGAAGCCCGTGGCCTGCTTGTGGTGAAATCGATATCATGGAGCATTGGGGCACCCAACCCGAAATAATTCATAGCAGCGTCCATACCCCATCCAGTTTTGGCGCTACGGTGAACACCGCCACACGTAGGATACAGGGTGCAGGCCATCAATTCCAAACCTATAGCCTGGACTGGAGCCCGCAACAACTTACGTTTGCGATCAATGGACAAGCGCTGTACACCTACCAACCAAACCCACGGACATCAGCCAACTGGCCTTTTGATGCGCCCCAATATCTACTGATGAACGTAGCGATGCTGACCGGTTCGTCTCCGCTCTTTCAGGCCGATAGTTTACAAATCGATTATATACGAATCTATCAAGACAGTTTGGACCTCCCCGGACCAAGCCGTCTCCATGGTCAAGTCATTTATGCCAATACCCATCAAGATGCCATCAGACAAGGCAAGGTACAAATACGTAGACGTAACCAATGGTACGGGGATAGCTCCATCAACCAAAACGGATTTTTTGGCTTTTATGGATTAGCTTCCGATAGCTACCAGATCCGCGCTTTGCCAAGCGGGATACCCGGTGGCCTCAATGCCTCGGATGCCCTTGCGGTGGCTATGCATTTTGCCCAGGTCCAAACCCTTCAAGGCCTCCCCCTGCTCGCAGCGGATGTGAATGGCAATGGAGCAATTAACGCCAACGACGCCCTCCTCATTACCCTGCGGTTTTCTGGACAAGTCCAAAGTTTTGCCGCCGGAGATTGGGTCCATGAAGAATCAACCGTACAAGTCCCTATACCCTCAGGACGCCATATTTTGAGGACACTGTGCATCGGTGATGTCAACGGTAGCTACAGGCCTAGTCCTTAATAAAAAAACGGCCCCTCCAATAATGGAGAGGCCGTCCTAAAAAAGCCAATTCGAAATTACTTCTTGGACGCAGTAATGGCCATTTGGTAAACCACCAAACCAAAACCGATTTTGTTGACAGCATCACCGATGTTGTACAGCAAATCGATATTGAAGGTTCCGCTGTACGAAGCCAAAAGATTGCCAGGCATCAACATGTATCCAATAGGATAAATGGCCCAACCGACCAACACAAAATTGCGTAGAAGGCGGATAGCGTTTTGGAGATTCGCATCACCGGATTCGCGAGCCATTCCGGCTACAGACCCTGCGGTGGCTTCGTAGACGATACCTGCCCAACCCAAGGTAGAAATCACACCCCAAAGGATGGTGGATTCAGGTTGAACTGCTTCGCCAATGTAGCCAGCCACAAGCATCAAAACCGAATAACCGATCATTTTCCACAAGAGGCCTTGCTTTGCGCCGTAGGGCTTCAATAACAAATAGAATTCAACGCACATCAAGGGAACCGTCAAGGTCCAATCGATGTAACGGAATTGGGTAGGCGACGGGTTAACAAAACCATCCATGCCAAAAGTCAAACCACCAGCTGCATTATGTTCTAGCGCATTGAGGTAGTAATCGCGCATGTAGTAGTAGTGCGCGGCGGCAATCATGGTAATCAATCCCGAAACCAGGAGGGATGTTTTCCATTTGCCATCCACCTGACTTCTTTCAAAGAAAAAGAAGACGGACGCGGCAAACATGGCCATGAGTCCCACGAAAAACGTGAAACCGGTGACGTCCCCGGGTTGGAGGGAAGCCATCAAAAAGGTGTTGTTTGGTACCATAAATGGGG
>JBJTSS010000302.1:0-18028 GCA_046079785.1 Bacteroidota bacterium | reverse complement strand
TTTTCAAAAAAGAAAAACGGGCCTGGGTTCCCAATTCCATTCGAGTCAATGCCCCCTGTCCCAAAGAAGCAGGATTCTCGGTATTAATCCACAAGGGATGGGCCAAGGCGGCCTGCATACCTCCACAACCCCCAAAGGCGGAACCTACGTTGGGTTGAAATTCCCCCATCCCAAAGCGAGCATAGGGTGATCCGAAATTGGCAATTTGGGCAAGAAGCCCGGTGCTGAACCCGCAAAAAAGGGCCACAAGGAACCCTCCTAATATGGTGGTCGATCTAAGGTAAAGGCGGGGCATCATGGAGCAAGGCAAATAGACCGTGCAAGGCTAGGTTAGGCTCGGCAAAGATGGGGCCATCGTACCTGATTTGGGCCATAACTTCTGGGGTAGCATCACCACCACAGGCTATAACCCCTGCTCCGGGTTGAGCCTCGCCCCATAGCCGAATATGATGCTGAATTTCGGCCATCCATCCCCCCCCTGCCCCGGCATGAATCGCATCCACCGTGCTCAGGCCAGGGTAGGGCGATGGGCCGTAACCCGGTTCCAAGCTCGGTAATGCCGATGTCTCCCGGTTCAAGGCCCGGTACCGCATATGCAGACCCGGCGATATGAGCCCCCCCAGGTGTTGCGCTGCACCTTGATCCTTCTGGGTGAGCAACCAATCCACCGTCAGGCAAGTCCCCAAGCCCAAAACCATCCAGGATTGGCCCGGGTGCAGGGACAAGGCGCCGGTCATTTGAATTTTTCGGTCCAAACCCAAGGTCTCCGGGGTTCGGTAACGGGTTTCAAAAGGCCAAGCCACCGGTCCCTCCGGCCAAAACGCAGGGGACAAACCTGCCGAAAGCCACAATTGCTCCCACAAATTGCGAGGCAACGAAACCGAAGAAATGGCCGATTGACGCGGTTTTCCAAAAACCAAGGCTTCATGGAGGGTATCGTGCACGCGATTAAGCGGCGAACGAAGAACCTTCACCAAGTGCCCGTCCTCGTTCCACAGACCCCATTTAATCAGGGTATTGCCGGCGTCTATGGTCCAAATCATGGGTTCTGGGTGGGGGTGGTTTGAGCAGCCTGCCCGTAACACAAACGGTATTCGGGATGGCCAAGTATTCTTTCACAAGAACCGACCGAATCCCATACCCTCAAACCCCCGTTTCGTTCCAAGCCCAAAACAGTAAAAAAAACGGAACCGTTCGGTCCCTCAAATCGCAGGGACTGACCCAGACCCCACAAACGACGTTCGCAAGCTCCCAAAATCTCGTGCTCTTTCACGATGGGCCTTGAAACGGCAATGGCTTGGTTGGTTTGATTGGCAAAAACAGCCCAGGCGCGAAGGATCGTGTGCAGTAATGTTTCCTGATCAGGCACCGAAAAGCGATGCCCAGTGGGTCCTTTGGTTTGCTCCAAGGCCAAGGAGGTTGCAAAAGGTAGGCCCTTAAATGTTTTTTGAGTCAGGTTTATGCCCAAACCCACCAAAGCCTCCTGAATAAACGACCCTCTAACCTGGTTTTCGATGAGCAATCCGCCCCATTTACGTCCTTCGGCAGTCACCCAGTCGTTGGGCCATTTGAGCCATGCATCAAAGCCGGGACAAAGGGACTCCACGACTTCGGCCACCAACAAGGCCAAGTTCAAACCCCATAATGGTGCCAACTCCAAGGGCAAACCGGGTCGTAATTGGACCGAAAACAACAAGCCCTCCCCGGCGGGGCAGTCCCAACGACGACCCTGCCTACCCCTTCCCGCATCTTGTTCATCCGCCCAGACCACGGGTGAGCCAAGACCGGCAAAATAGGGGGGGGTCTCCAAGCCGCTTCGCAAGGTGTCCTGGGTGCTGGCCACCAAAGCGTAACGATGCACTTCAAAAGGGGGCAAGGGATAGACCCCCTGGGGACTCCGTAAATCGTTCATTACCTACCTACTTTTGCAAAAATATTCCTTACACCACCCCGTTTCTTTATGACAACAACCGAACCCTTAACGGAGCATCCCCTCGTCCAAGCCGTGGTGGAAGGTCTGGAAGACAAAAAAGGACAGAAAATCTGCATCATGGACCTTCGACACCTCAGCGAACGTATGGCGGATTTCTTTGTTATTGCCCAGGCCGAATCGTCAACCCAACTACGAGCCATGGCCGAGTCGGTCCAAGAAACAGTCAAAAACCAAACGGGCAACCGGGTTTGGGGCAGTGAAGGACAAAACCACGGCCGATGGATTCTTCTGGATTATGCCGAGGTGGTGGTCCATCTTTTTTTGCCCGAAATCCGCGAATTTTACAACCTCGAAAAACTCTGGAACGACGCCAAGATTTCATTTTCACCCAGCTTGCCCGTCGCCTCCAATCCTTAAAATCCATGGCCAGCCCTCGCAAACCCAAAAACCGTCCCAACACTTCCCCAAAAGCCCCCAAAGAATCCAAGAGTTTCTTTGGTGGTCTGTATTGGTTGTACATTGTTATAGCATTAGCCTTTTTTGGAATCCGCCTGTTAAATCCTGGCACCGGATCAAAACCCATCAACTGGAAGGATTTTACGGCCTTGGCGTCGAAGGGCGATGTCCAAAAATTGGTTGGATACCGCCAGGAAGATCTCTATGTTATCGAGGTTCATCTGACCCCAAAAGCCATGGAATCTCCCAAATACAAAGAGTTCCGTAACAAAAGCTTTGGTGAACAGACGAACAATCCTTTTTTCTTCAAAGAAAGCTCCCCGGAAAGCTTAGAAAATCGCCTCAAGGCCTGGGCCGAAAAGGAAAAAAAAGATGAAATTTCGGTGGAATGGGAATCCCGGCAATCCTGGTTTAGCGATGCTTTGGGGTTTTTGTTACCAACCCTCCTATTGGTCGGTTTATGGTTCCTCCTTTTCCGGAGGGTAACCTCCGGCGGAGGGCCCGGAGGTCAATTGTTTAACATTGGAAAATCCAAGGCCACCTTGTTCGACAAGAACACCAAAGTCAACATTACATTTAACGATGTCGCAGGCTTGGAAGAGGCCAAGGTGGAGGTTATGGAGGTGGTTGATTTCCTCAAAAACCCCAAAAAATACACCGCATTGGGAGGCAAAATCCCCAAAGGCGTTTTGTTGGTTGGCCCTCCAGGTACCGGGAAAACCCTGTTAGCCAAAGCGGTAGCGGGCGAAGCTCAGGTTCCGTTTTTTACCCTTAGCGGCTCGGATTTTGTAGAGATGTTTGTGGGGGTAGGCGCTAGCCGGGTCCGTGATTTGTTCAAACAAGCACGTGAAAAAGCCCCTTGCATCATTTTTATTGATGAAATTGATGCGGTGGGCCGTTCCCGTGGCAAGAATCAAATCATGGGCGGCAACGACGAGCGCGAAAGCACGCTCAATCAACTCCTGGTGGAGATGGACGGATTTTCAACGGATTTGGGTATCATCATGATGGCCGCCACCAACCGCCCGGATGTATTGGATGCCGCTCTTTTGAGGCCGGGTCGCTTTGACCGTCAAATCAGCATCGATCGACCGGATTTGGTAGGACGGGAACAAATCTTCAATGTTCACCTCAAAGCCCTCAAACTGGCCGCAGAGGTTGATGCCCACAAGCTGGCAGAACAAACTCCGGGATTTGCCGGAGCAGAGATCGCCAATGTTTGCAACGAAGCTGCCCTCATCGCCGCCCGAACCGACAAAAAAGAAGTGGAAATGATCGACTTTAACGCGGCGATTGACCGGGTAATTGGCGGTTTGGAAAAGAAAAATAAAATCATATCCCCCGAAGAGAAAAAGATTGTGGCCTACCACGAAGCAGGGCATGCGGTGGTCGGGTGGTTTTTGGATGGTACCGATCCGTTGGTCAAAGTTTCGATTGTGCCCCGCGGTGTTGCGGCCTTGGGTTACGCCCAGTATCTCCCCAAAGAACAATACCTATACACCACCGAGCAGTTAATGGACTCGATGTGCATGACCCTTGGCGGGCGGGCAGCCGAAGAAATTGTTTTTGGCCGCATTAGCACCGGGGCTCAGAACGATTTGGAACGAATAACGCGAATGGCCTACGGTATGGTCACCCTGTACGGCATGAACAAAGCGGTGGGTCCCGTTAGTTTTAACGATACCCAAGGGGAGTATCAATTCCGCAAACCCTATTCCGAGGAGACGGCCCTGCTCATTGACCAAGAGGTCCGATCCATCATCGACCAGGCCTACCAAAAAACCCTGACCTTGATCCGATCCAAAAGGGATATTTTGGAGGCTATCGCTTTGGAGTTGTTGGCCAAGGAAGTCATTTTTCAGGTGGATCTGGAACGCCTTGCCGGCCCCAGGCCTTTTGAAAATAACGAACCCGCTTGATCATGGGGTTATCCTCCCGTGAAGCGGTCATTCAGAGGTTGCGCAAAGCGCTGATTCACCCTTCGGATCCGCCCCAAAGAATGCGTCCCGAAGCAGCAGACGAGGATCCCTTCCAACCTCTGGAAGAAGATTTGGCCGTGGCCTTTGCCAAACGACTTTTGAACCTTAACGGTCGATTTGTCTATGCCGAGAATCAGGAGGAATGGTTGGAATACCTGCAACGTGGGCATGAGGAAACCCAAAACGCCCCGATTTTCTGCGTGGAACCGGAGGCCCAGGCCTGGCTCCAAAAGGCGGGACTAACGTATTCAACCGACCCCACCCTTATGGATGATACGAGCATTGGGGTGACGGGCTGTGAGGCCTTGATTGCCTGGAGCGGATCGGTCATGGTGAGCTCTGCCCAGGCCTACGGTCGCAGCATGACGGTGTATCCTCCGGTACATTGGGTATTGGCCCGCAGTAGTCAATTGGTTCCGCGACTCAAAGACGCCATGGCCCTTTTGAGGGATCGTTATCCCGATCAGCGTTTGCCGTCCATGCTATCCACCATCACCGGACCAAGCCGGACAGCAGATATCGAAAAAACCTTGGTCTTAGGCGCCCACGGACCACGCGCGCTGTGGGTTTTTTTGTTGGAGGAAGCATGAAGTCCGTCTATTTACTCAGTGATTTTCACCTGGGCAGTCCCTCGGTGCAGGACTCCAGGTCCAGAGAACATTTGTTGTTGAAATTCTTTGAAGAAACCCAAAACGACGCATCAGCGTATTATTTGTTAGGGGACGTTTTTGATTTCTGGTTTGAGCTTCGACGCGCCATACCCAAGCACTTTGTGCGTTTGCAGGGTTGCTTGGCCCGCCTGACCGATGCCGGTTTGCCGGTTCATTATTTTACGGGTAATCACGACGGTTGGACCTTTGGTTATTTGGAGGAAGAGCTGGGCGTGGTTTTGCACAGCGATACACTCATAACCGAATGGGATGGAAAACGGCTTTTGCTGGCCCATGGTGATGGCAAAGGTCCTGGAGATCAAGGCTATAAACGACTCAAAAAGGTTTTCAATTCACCTCTCAATCAACGGCTTTTTGGTTTGCTTCATCCCGATTTTTCCTTTGGAATTGCCCAAAATTGGTCGCGTCAAAGCAGGGCCTCCCAAGTCCCCGAATACGATCCGGATTCACCGTCATTGGGGACCTTTGACCCCAACCAGGAATGGTTGTACCATTATTGCCTGCGCAAGCAAGATGAACAAAAGCAGCTGGGGCAGTCCGGCTTTGATTATTTGGTTTTTGGGCATCGTCATCTGCCGATTTTTTGTCCATTGCCCGGGGGTGGAACGTATGTGAATTTGGGCGAATGGATAGAAAAGCCTACCTACGGACGCTTTAGAGATGGCCAATTGGAACTTTTAAGCTATCCTGGCCACGAACCCACCGGTTTTGGAAGAATGCCCCTTGCCTCCCCGCCGGTTCTGCCGAATGTTTTTTGACCTATGCTCGATCGTATTGCTCCATTACAAGCCCGCTTCAACGACCTGGAACGCTCTTTGCAAGACCCCGCCGTCTTTGGCGATTCAGCCAAAATGGCCTCTCTTAACAAAGAATACCGTAGACTTCAAAAGATATTGGATGTAGCCGATCGTTACCGCAAAACCTTGCAGCGGATTGAGGATGGCAAGATTTTTTTGACCGAAAATAACGATCCCGAATGGGCCGCCTTGGGAAAAGAGGAATTGGATCAGGCCCAAACGGAATTGCCCTTGTTGGAAGAAGAGTTGACTTGGCTCCTCATTCCCAGGGACCCCGAAGACCACAAGGATATTCTTTTGGAAATCAGAGCGGGAACAGGGGGCGACGAAGCTGGCCTGTTCGCTGGCGAATTGGCACGGATGTACCAACGTTATTGCGAAAAACAGGGATGGCGTGTGGAGTTGCAGGATGCGAGCGAAGGGACTTTGGGAGGTTTCAAAGAAATTATTTTTCGGGTAAGCGGGGATGAGGTGTACGGTACCCTCAAGTTTGAATCCGGGGTTCATCGCGTCCAACGGGTTCCGGCCACCGAAACCCAAGGCCGAGTGCATACCTCCGCCGCCACCGTTGCGGTGATGCCCGAAGCCGAAGAAATTGATGTGGTCCTCAATCCCGCCGATATTGAATTGCAGACCGCCCGTTCGGGGGGAGCCGGGGGACAGAACGTGAACAAGGTTGAGACCAAAGTCATGCTAACCCACAAACCGACCGGCATTGTGGTGACCTGCCAAGTAGAGCGCTCCCAATTAGGCAACCGAGCCCGCGCCATGGAAATGCTGAGAACCCGACTCTACGAACTCGAAAAGCAAAAAGCAGACGCCGAAGAGGCGGGCAAACGTAAGTCCATGGTTTCTACCGGGGATCGCTCTGCCAAAATTCGGACGTATAATTTCCCTCAAAGTCGCGTTACCGACCATCGCATTGGCCTGACCGTCTACTCCCTGGACCAATTCATGGATGGAGATTTGCAGGATATGATTAACGCCCTCAAAGTGGCCGAAAACACCGAACGCTTGGCCGGTCTGAAATCCTGATTTTGGGTCTACCTTGGTTATCCCTAGCCCGTATTTTGTCCTAAGAAATTTACAAACCCTACCGTGAATTCCAATTCTGACCCCAAAGATCAAGCCGTCATCGCCGCCATCAAAGGCTTGGTTATGGACGCCACCGCCGCAGCCCGCTCCGGTCATCCGGGTGGTGCCTTTTCCTCTTGTGATTTTGCAGCGCTGCTGTGGATGGAAACCCTGCATTATGCACCCGGTTTTCCGCAGTGGGCGTTTCGTGATCGCTTTGTGTTATCGGCCGGGCATGAGTCCATGTTACTTTATAGTTTACTCCATTTGGCCGGTATGCTTAGCTTGGACGAAATCAAAAGATTTCGACAGCTAGGTAGCCTCACCCCGGGTCATCCAGAAAGTCATTTAACCCCAGGGGTTGAAGCGACCACCGGTCCTCTGGGTCAAGGGGTTGCCATGGGTGTTGGCATGGCCGTTGCTGCCCTGCAAGAGCAAGCACAGCGCCTTGACGTGACAACACCGCAACGACTACCCCGAATTTGGGTTTTGGCTGGGGATGGGGATCTCCAAGAAGACGTCGCCTTGGGAGCCTGCCAACTGGCTGGCCATTGGGGTTTAGGAAATTTGGTCCTTTACTACGACAAAAACGATATCCAAATTTCTGGTTCCGTTGATCGGGTGAGCTCGGTGAATTTCAAGGGTTTGTTTGAATCCATGCAATGGGATGTTTTGGAAATTGATGGGCATGACCATGCGGCGATTCGCCAAGCCCTTGACCTTGGTACCCGAAACGATCGCTCCAAGCCCCTCCTCATCCTGGGCCAAAGCACCATGGCCAAAGGCGCAGCCACCATGGAAGGATTGGCCAAAACCCATGGAGAACCGCTACCGGCCCAAGAAATTGCCGCCACCAAAACCCTGTTGGGTTTGAACCCGGAGGCCCACTTTGCGGTAAACGCGGAGGCTTACTCGCATTTTACCCGTCGCCTGGCCCTGCTTAATCAAGAAGCGAGTACCTGCACCCATTCGCCATCCCTACCCCTACCTGATGTCGCCTGGCCATCCTACGAAACGGGACAAAGCCTGGCCACCCGGGTTGCGTTTGGACAGGCATTGGCTCAAATGGGTTCCGTGATGAGCGGCCTTACCGGAGGTAGTGCGGATTTGGAGCCCTCCAACAACACCGCGGCCTTTGCAGGTGTCGTGGGAGAATTTCATCGAAACAACCGAGCCGGGAGAAACCTGGCTTTTGGGGTTCGGGAATTCCCCATGGCCGCCATTCTCAACGGTATGGCGTTGTATAGCCCTCATATTAAGCCTTTTGGCGCCACCTTTTTGACTTTTTCGGATTACATGCGCAACGCGATCCGCATGAGTGCTATTCAGAAATTGTCGGTTCTCCATGTTTTTACCCACGATTCAATTTTTTTGGGAGAAGATGGCCCAACGCACCAATCCGTCGAACATTTGATGAGCCTGCGTGCTATTCCGGATTTGTGGGTTCTGCGTCCTGCGGATGCCCGAGAAACCCAGGCCTGCCTTCGACTTTGGTCCGCAAACGCCCATCAACCGGCGGTTCTGGCCTTGACCCGTCAAAACGTTCCAACCTTGGCCTGCACGGAAGGGTCCATGGAATCTTTGGACCGAAACGTGGCCAGGGGTGGATACTTGGCTTGGGAACAAATCGGCCATAAGCAGGACTTGGAGCCATTGTACGGCTACGCCACGGGTTCCGAGGTAGCGACCCTTATCGAGGCTTGTCAACTTTTGTCGGAGGTCGAAGGTTCGGTCCCCGCCCGAACAATTCGGATCTATTCGATTCCTTGTTGGGAACTATTGGATCAACAACCGGAGGATTACCGTGCCTCGATTCGGGGCCCCAAAAATGCGAAGCGGGTTTCTATGGAGGCCGGTGTCACCCAAGGATGGGCTAGTTTCACCGGTCTGGATGGGCTTCAAATTGGAGTCGATACCTTTGGTTATTCTGCACCGGGTCCCGATTTGGCCAGACATTTTGGACTGGAGGCGGCCCAAGTAAAGGATCGCATCCTCGCTTGGCTGCAAATCCTTCGTAATTGACGATGGCAGGCGTCCGGCCCCTTAACTTTAAACCTATGCCGATGATATCCTCCCCCTTTAACCTGCGCAGCCTTGCGCTTGCTCCTTTGACCAAATCCTTGGTTGGCCTCTGGGTGTTGTTGGCCTTTTCGGCCCAGGCGCAACCCAATCCCAGCCCAGGCAAGCCCCAAACCCGTCCGGTTTGGATCACCGGGGCAACGATCCACGACGCAGTCCAAGCGCCCTACCAAGGGGTTGTTGGTTTTGAGAACGGTCAACTGATTTATGTAGGCCGTGGGGCTGAAATTCGTTTGGACCCAGAACGTGCGGAAATCATCGATGCCAGCGGTCAGCATATCTACCCAGGATTCATTGCCCTGCATACTCTTTTGGGGTTGTACGAAATCGAATCGGTGAGGGCAACGAGAGATCATACCGAATCCGGTACCCTAAACCCGCATGTCCATACATTGATTGCCTACAATTCCGATTCGCGGATTGTTCCAACGGTCCGTAATCACGGAATTTTGTTGGCCCAAATCGCCCCGGAGGGTGGTCTTATTTCGGGGCGTTCGGCGGTCGTTCAATTGGATGCTTGGAACTGGGAAGATGCCTGCATCAAACCCGCGGATGGTATGTATTTGCAATGGCCTTCCATGAGCAACCTCAGCGGGCCACGGGCCCCTTCAACCGAAGAACAGGAAAAAGCCAGAAACTTGACTTTGGCTACCTTGGAACAATTCTTGAACGAAGCCCAAGACTACCACCGCGACCAGAGCCAACGCCCCGTCAACCTCAAACTTGCGTCGGCTGCGGGACTTTGGACCGGTAACACCAAAATGTTTGTCCGGGTAAGCGAGGCCAAAGGGATGGTGGCTGCTGTCGAGTTTTTGGCGCGCTGGAACATCAAGCCGGTTTTGGTGGGTGCCGAAGAGGCCGACCAAATCCAAGACTGGCTGGCTTCCCAAAAGATTGACTTGATTTTGAACAAAGTTCATCGCCTACCCAACCGCGATGGGGACCCGGTCTATTCAGCCTACGATGCCCCTGCTCGTTTGGCTCGTGCCGGGGTTCGCTTTGGCTTTAGTATGGATGGTGCTTGGAATCAGCGAAATCTCCCTTACCAAGCGGGCCATGCGGTCGGTTTTGGACTGGACACACTGCGTGCGCTTCAAGCCCTCACCTTGGATGCCGCTCGGATTTTGGGCATAGAGGCCCGTTACGGGAGTTTGGAAGTGGGCAAAAGCGCCACCCTCTTTGTTTCGTCGGGGGATGCCTTGGATATGCGGGGGAATAACCCAATACACGCTTTTGTGGATGGCCGAAGGGTCAATTTGGACGACAAACAAAAAGCGCTTTATCGCAAATTCAGCGATAAATACCAAATCCAAGCGCGATAAGCGAATCTAGAACCCTGCTTTTGGGGTTATTCGGCAAACATCGCCTGAAGGCGGTCGGCAATAGCATCCGCGCTGTGGCCTTCAATCCCACTCCGCTCAATTAAATGAGCCAGTTGCCCGCCTTTGAATAGGGCAATGCAGGGAGATGACGGGGGATAGGGCAAAAAATGGGTCCGCATTTCATCCACTGCATCGGTCTCCATGCCCGCAAATACCGTGAAACGAGCCTCGGGTGCCTTGGAATTCTCCAAGGCTTTCCGTATCCCTGGCCTAGCATTCGCGGCAGCGCATCCGCAGACCGAATTAACCACCACCAAAGCGGTATCGTCCTTGCGGTTTACAAAATCCTGGACTTGCTCCGGAGTTCTTAGTTCTTCAAAACCCAAGTCGGTGAGCTCTTTGCGCATAGGCGCTACCATAAATTCGGGATAAGGCATAAGGGTTGTTTGAGGTTAAAATTCTAGGCGGTGAATGACGAACAATCCCAACCGCCTTTACCGCAAAAATACAACGCTTCACCCCTAGCCTTCGTATATTTGCGCCCCAAACCCAAACTTATGGAAAACGCTGTTGCTCAATACAAAGTCAAAGATATCGCCCTTGCCGAATGGGGTCGTAAAGAAATTCGCTTAGCCGAGGCTGAAATGCCCGGTTTGATGGCGCTTCGCGATGAATTTGGCGCTAGCCAGCCCCTCAAAGGGGCACGCATTGCCGGTTGTCTGCACATGACCATCCAAACAGCCGTGCTTATCGAAACCCTCAAAGCCTTGGGCGCTGAGGTCAGCTGGTCTTCGTGCAATATTTTCTCGACCCAAGACCACGCGGCAGCAGCTATTGCAGCGGCAGGTATTCCCGTCTATGCCTGGAAGGGCATGACCGAAGAGGAATACGAGTGGTGCATTGAGCAAACCCTCTACGCCTTTGAGGACGGACAGGCGCTGAACATGATTCTGGATGATGGTGGTGACTTGACCAATGTGGTTTTGGACCGCTATCCCGAAATGGTTGCTGGGATTCGTGGAATTTCCGAAGAAACCACCACCGGGGTTGCTCGCCTGTACAAGCGGATGCGCGAAGGCACCTTGCCTGTTCCGGCCATCAACGTAAACGATTCGGTTACCAAATCCAAATTTGATAACAAATACGGATGCCGCGAATCTGCTGTGGATGCTATTCGTCGTGCAACCGATGTTATGATGGCCGGTAAAGTTGCCGTCGTATGTGGGTACGGTGATGTGGGTAAAGGCACCGCAGAAAGTCTCCGCGGAGCCGGCGCTCGGGTTATTGTTACCGAAATCGATCCCATTTGTGCTCTTCAAGCCGCCATGGACGGTTACCAAGTCAAAAGATTAGACCATGTCATCGACCAAGTGGATATGGTAATCACCGCTACGGGTAATTGTAACATTGTGACTGATAGGCATTTCCGCAAAATGAAAGACAAGACCATTGTTTGCAATATTGGTCACTTTGATAACGAAATCGATATGGCCTGGTTGAACCAAAACCACGGACCGACCAAGTATACCGTAAAGCCCCAAGTGGACGTTTACACCATCGAAGGTCGCGAAATTATTGTGTTGGCCGAAGGTCGTCTGGTTAATCTAGGTTGCGCTATGGGGCATCCAAGTTTTGTCATGTCCAACTCATTTACCAACCAAACCTTGGCTCAAATGGAATTATGGAGCAACGCAGGG
This sequence comes from Bacteroidota bacterium, assembly GCA_046079785.1. Lineage (GTDB taxonomy): Bacteria > Bacteroidota > Bacteroidia > UBA7662 > UBA7662 > SYHX01. Next base: position 6,020 of record JBJTSS010000302.1, on the reverse strand, counting down.
CATTACAGCAACCAAGTGTATGTACTCCCCAAACACTTGGACGAAAAAGTTGCCGCATTGCACCTTTCCAAGGTAGGCGCCGAACTTGAAGTTTTAAGCAACGAACAAGCCGAATACATTGGGGTTGGCCTCAACGGACCTTTTAAAACCGAAATGTACCGTTATTAAGATCCCATTTAGAGGAGAAAGGTCTTCCTTTCCTCGATTCCTCCAAAATGAAAAGGGCTGCCTCCGGGCAGCCCTTTTTGTTGGCCGACTAGGTCTCGAACCTAGACTCTTCTGAACCAAAATCAGACGTGTTGCCAATTACACCATCGGCCAGATTGGTCCCCCCAGGGACGGGAAACTCCTGCTTAAAAAAGGAATCCGCCCGCGTTGGGAGGGCAAATATAGCCCGATTCGGGGCATTTATCCCTATTTTCGGGGCTAAATTGATGAGAAATGAGCTATCAGAAAATTAACAACCTCCTGGGATGGTTGGTTTTTGCCTTTGCCACGGCTGTCTATACCCTCACCTTGGAACCGACGACGTCTTTTTGGGACTGCGGTGAATTTATATCGGCTTGTTTCAAGCTCCAAATCATGCACCCCCCGGGTGCTCCATTTTTTATGTTGACTGGGCGCCTGTTTACCCTTTTGGTTGGTAGCCCCGAAAATGTAGCCTGGTCGGTCAATTTTTTGAGCGGACTTACATCCGGGTTTACCATTCTTTTCTTGTTCTGGACGATTACGGCCCTGGCCCGCAAAATCGTTGAGAAAGACGAAACCGGCGTCTCAGGATCTTCTCTTGCGCTGGTCATGGGTTCCGGCTTGGTGGGTGCCTTGGCTTATACCTTTTCGGATTCGTTTTGGTTCTCCGCTGTCGAGGGCGAGGTCTATGCTTATTCTTCTTTTTTCACCGCCGTCGTTTTTTGGGCCGTGCTCAAATGGGAACGTGTTGCCGATGAGCCTTACGCGAACCGTTGGCTTTTGCTCATCGCTTACCTCATGGGCCTGTCCATCGGTGTTCACTTGCTCAATTTGCTTGCGATACCTGCAATTTGCTTGGTGGTTTACCTACGACACAACAACCCTACGCCTCGAGGCGTTGTCGTGAGCCTCTTGGCTTCGGTCGGTGTCCTAGCTTTGGTGCAATACGGCATTATACCCGGCTTGCCCTCGCTGGCCTCCAAATTCGAGCTTTTGGCCGTGAACAGCCTCGGACTGCCCTTTGGCGCTGGGAACTGGGCGTTTGCTTTGCTTTTCGTTGGCGGTTTGGGTTTCGGGATTTTTTATACCCAACGTCAGGGCCTTTTGCTTTGGAACCAACTGCTACTGGGAACCGCCTTTGTGGTGATTGGTTATTCCTCGTACAGCATGATTGTGATTCGATCCCATGCGGATCCTTCCATTAACATGAATAAACCATCGGATATTTTTTCGTTGTTATCCTACATCAACCGGGAGCAATACGGAGACCGGCCCCTGATTACTGGTCCGTATTTTACAGCCGAAGTCGTTGATCAAGAAGAGGGTCCTATGAAATACCGCAAGGGACCCAACAATTACGTGGAAGTCGGTCGGGACATTATACCGATTTACGACCCAACTCATAACACATTTTTACCCCGAGCCTACAAGCGCGCTGGGACGCAACAACGCCATATTGATTTCTATAAATCCTGGCTCGACCTGAGGGATGGCGAAAAGCCTCGTTTCTCGGATAACATGAATTTTTTGTTCACCTACCAGCTGGGGCATATGTATATGCGCTATTTCATGTGGAATTTTGTCGGTCGTCAAAACGATATCCAGGGACATGGACGCGATTTCGAAAAAGGTAACTGGATTAGCGGAATTGAGGCGATTGATGAATCCCGCGTTGGGCCAACCGCCAAACTCCCTGCCCATCGCAAAGGGAACAAAGCGCGCAATACCTACTTTGGATTACCCTTGCTCTTGGGGCTCCTGGGGCTTTGGTATCATTTCAAAAAGGCCAAAGGTGATGCCTGGACGGTTTTTTTGCTGTTCCTGCTCACCGGTATCGCTATTGTTATTTATTTGAATTTCGAGCCCCTACAACCAAGGGAGCGGGACTATGCCTATGTTGGTTCCTTCTATGCCTTTGCGGTTTGGATTGGGCTTGGGGTTATGGCTTTGGGTCGTCTGTTGGGTAGCCGTTTGAGCCCATCCTTGGCCGCCCCCTTGGTGGTCTTGGTTTGTTTGGGTGTTCCGGCTTTGATGGGAGCCCAAAACTGGGATGACCACGACCGTTCCGGTAAATACACCGCCAGGGATATCGCGGTGAATTACCTGGAGTCTTGCCCGCCCCATGCGATTTTGTTTACCATGGGTGACAACGATACCTATCCCTTGTGGTATGCCCAAGAAGTGGAGGGCATCCGATCCGACGTTCGGGTTGTTAATTTGAGCTTGTTGGGTACCGATTGGTATATCGACCATTTGCGACGCAGCATGAACCAAAGTGAGGCTATTCCTTTGAGCATTGCCCAAGATAAAATTGCGATGGGCACGCGGGATTATATTCCGTTCTACGACCGTAAACTTGAAGGCCATTACGACTTAGAGCAATTGGTTCAATTCATGGCCAGCGACGACCCTTCGGCGAAATTGCCTACCCAGAGTGGAACCATGATCAATTATTTCCCAACCCAAAATTTCTCCCTTCCGGTTAACTTCCAAAACGCTTTGACGCAGGGAGCTGTTACAACAGCGGATTCATCGCGTACCCCGCAGCGCATTGAATGGACCTTTGCTCGCAACGGGGTGATGAAAAACGATTTGATCATCATGGACCTGTTGGCCCAGAATCGCTGGAAGAGGCCGGTTTGCTGGACTGTTTCGATGGGTTCCGAACAATACCTGGGCTTGGAAGATTATTTCCGCTTGGAGGGTCTTGTTTATCGCCTAACCCCTTTTCGGGTGCCAGCCAACCAAGGGATGCCATCTCAAACCGCGGTCGATATCATGTTGGAGAATTTCACCAAAAAATTCCGTTGGGGTCGCATGAAAGAAGAAATTTATATTGACCCCGAAACCAACCGCATGACCATCAACCTGCGCAGTAACGCCATGCGTTTGGTCGAAAATCTTTTGTTAGAAGGCCGCAACAAAGATGCTATTCAAGTTTTGGACCTGTGCGATACCGAAATGCCCAATCACAAAATCACCTACCTCCCGTACAACTACCAAATGGTTGAGTTTTACCACCGGGCGGGGGCGTCGGACAAAGCCAATCGCCTGGCCAAAGAGTTTTTTGACACGTACGAATCCGAAGCCGTTTATTTTGCTTCATTGCGCGGAGAACAGCGTAGCTTTTACGAAAGGGATGAACAAGCGGCACGGGCGGTCATGAACGAAATGGTACGTTTGTCCAGAAACTTCGGTCAAGGCTCCTTGGCCGAAGGATTTCAGAAACGCCTAACGGCACTTGGTGCTTAAGCCGTTGCGTTTTGTTGGCCCCCGGGTCTGTTCCTTCAATTTCCGTTTCCTAGTCCCGGCATGAACAGGGATCGAGGGTATAGGACAAGAGGCGGCAGCGGAGGCGGTAAGAGCCAAGCAGATTTAAGGCCCGGCATTCATGCCGTGGAGGTTCTTTTGGATTCTGGGCAGGAGATTAACCGGATTTGGGTTCAGCGGGGCAAGAAAGATGTTGCCATTTCAGGACTCCTACGAGAAGCCAGGCAGCGATTGGTTCCGGTCCAAGAAGTTCCGCCCGAAAAGCTCCAACAACTCTGCCCTGGCAATCATCAAGGCATTGTTGCACAGGCATCGCCCATTGCCTACCATCATCTGGAGGATTGGATTCAAACGGCCTTTGAACAAGGCATCGCCCCGCTGTTGGTCGTCAGTGATGGTATCACGGATGTTCGAAATTTGGGGGCTTTGGCCCGTTCGGCTTGGTGTCTAGGTGCCGATGCTCTTCTGATTCCTGGCTTGGACAATGCCCAAGTTACCCCGGATGCCATCAAAGCCAGCGCAGGAGCCTTGGAATTATTACCTGTATGCCGCACCCTTGCGCTTCCGGATGCCTTGCGCTATTTGGCAAGCAGTGGTTTTCGCATCATGGGGGCCAGCGAAAAAGGCAAGGATTTAGGAAGAGATCAAGACCTCAATGGGCCTTTGGCTTTGGTCTTGGGGGCTGAAGACCGAGGTCTAAGTCCCGATACCCTCCGTCGCTGCGATGCATTGTTACGAATTCCTATGCCCGACCGAGCACGTTCCATCGGTTCATTGAATGTTTCGGTTGCCGGTGGTATCCTGCTTTTTGAATGTTTATTGCAGCGTAACACCAAACCAACGTAATTTCGGAATACCGTGTTGGAACCTAACCAATCCCTCCTTGTCCCTCCTTTTTTGCGTAAAGGCGACACCGTAGGCTTGGTTGCCCCATCCAGGGGCGTTGAATTCGCCCAAATTCGTCCCTGGATGGAATGGATGGGGCGTCAGGGCTTTGAAGTCGAGGTGGGTCTCAGTGTGGGTCAATTTGAACATCAATTGGCTGGGACCGACGAAGAAAGGGCCCAAGATTTGCAACGCTTTTTGGACCGAGCCGATATCTCGGCCCTCTTTATGGCCCGCGGGGGTTATGGTGCGGCCCGTGTTCTTGACTTGTTGGATTGGTCTGCCCTTCGGCGAAATCCCAAGTGGATTTGTGGTTATAGTGATTCCACGGCACTCTTGAACCATGCCCTTGCAATTGCCGGGGTTGCAAGCCTCCACGGCCCCATGCCCTTTCAATTCAACACCACCGAATGGAGTCGGCAAAGCTGGGATCTTACCCTGGCCCTGTTGCAAGGTCAACACCGAAAGCCAAGCATTCCGTACATCGCCTTTGCCAATCGTCCGGAAACACCGTTGCCGGTAAGTTATGGCAACGCTCCTACCTCTTCTTTGTACGGTTGGCCCCCATCCAAAGACAAAACGACCAAAAACTTAGAAGGGCGACTTTTTGGGGGAAACCTATCGGTGATTTACAGCCTCTTGGGTTCAAATTCTCTACCCAAGCGTCAAGACCTTATTCTCATGGCCGAAGATTTGGATGAATACCGGTATCATCTGGACCGGATGTGGTTAGCCCTTCGACGAAGTGGACTTCTCGACAACCTCAAGGGAATTTTGCTGGGGGATTTTACCGAAATCAAAGACAACGATGTACCCCACGGCCAAGAACCCATCGGCATTGCCCTCGAACGAACCCAGGGCCTCCGCATACCGGTTCTTTATGGATTACCCTTTGGCCACAGCCTTCGCCATTACCCCTTGCCCCTTGGAACCAAGGTGCGAATCAATTCCAAAGGCCTTTACCTAATGGACGCCTAAATAACCGCATTCACTTCGGGCTCCAAATCGATCCCAAACTCCATTTGAACCGACGAGCGAATATCGGAAGCCAATTGCCACAGGTCTTGACCCTTGCCACCTCCGTAATGGACCAAAACCAGTGCATGGGTTTCCGAAACCCCAACGGCTCCCCGTCGATGGCCTTTCCAACCACAGCGCTCTATCAACCAAGCGGCTGAGGTTTTGTGCGCCGCTTGGGAGTGCGCCGCTTGAGTGGCCACCTCCTCCCCCGCCATCACCTTGGCCCCAAACAAGGGCAAATCGGGGTACCTGTTCTTGAGGGTTTCGGCTTGATTGGTACTTAGGAGGGGATTTTTAAAAAAGCTTCCCGCATTGCCCAACAAAGCCGGATTGGGTAACTTGGATTGACGAATGGCCGCAACTTCCTGGGCAATCGCCTCCGAACTAGGCATCGCATGCGTTGCCGCCCCTGCGCTCTTGTGCAGTCGGCTTTGGAGATCTTGGTATTCCAACCGAGGATTGGGGCGTTTGCTTAAACGGTACGTAACCTTTGTGATAACAAATTTATTTTTAAGTTCTTTTTTGAAGATAGAATCCCGATAACCAAAGGAGCATACCGTCTTGGGATAAACACAAGGCGGTCCGTTCAAGGGGATACCGCTCAAGTATTCAAAACAGTCCCCTTGCTCAACCCCGTAAGCCCCGATATTCTGAAT
>JBJTSS010000301.1:0-1252 GCA_046079785.1 Bacteroidota bacterium | reverse complement strand
TAACGGTTTACGTCACCCTAACACTCTTTCGCTGGTTGGACGGGTGGATTACCACCCCGGTACCGGGTTTGGGCCTATTGATTTTGGTATCGGCAATCACGGTTTTTGGCTATGTGGGTTCCTTGTTTTTGTTTAGGCCGTTGTGGGGTTTGGTGGAAGGACTTATGCAAAAAGCCCCCTTGATTAATTTGGTTTACAATTCGCTCAAGGATTTGGTGGATGCCTTTGTAGGAGACAAAAAGAAGTTCAACCAAGCCGTGTTGGTTGACCTGGGTAACGGATGCTTCAAGCCCGGTTTTATCACAGCAGACTCCCTTTCCTTGGATATTAATCCACCTGAGCTACCGTCTCTTCATGGACCTTCGACCATGGATGCAACGGCTTCTGGAATGGGTGGGATGAACGATGCATGGGTTGCCGTTTATTTTCCGCATTCGTATAATTTTTCGGGCAACGTCTTTGTGGTTCGGCGTTCTCAAACCCTACCTGTTGACGCGGCGTCAGCGGATTTTATGAAATTTATCGTTTCGGGTGGGGTGATGCCCATCAAAGATGGCCATGAATAAGCGATTAGCTATTTGGTCTTTACGTCTATTCGGTTGGCGATTGGGTCCCTTCCCAACCCATTTGCGTCGAGCGGTTTTGGTCGTGGGTCCTCATACCAGTACTTGGGATTTTCCGGTTGCTTTATTGGCTCGAATTGCTTTGGGTATTCACGTGAAATTTGTTGGCAAGGCCGAATTGTTCAAGCCGCCTTTTGGCTTTCTGTTTCGGTATTGGGGTGGAATCCCTGTTCGTCGCGTTGTCAAAGAAGACACCGTATCGGTGATAACCCGATGTTTTGCAGAGAACGAAGACTTTTTGTTTGGGATATCTCCCGAAGGTTCTCGGCGCCATGTTCCGCATTTACGGACCGGGTTTTATTATATCGCCCAAGGGGCGGGGGTTCCTATCGTTTTGGTAGGTATGGATTTTAATAAAAAAACCATCGAAGCAGGTCCCACGATTGCGCCCGGTTTGGGCGAAAAAGAAACCCTTTCGATGGTTGTTGGATATTTCAGCAAGGTCCGGGGCCGTCATCCCGAGAAGGGCATAGGCCCCGAACACTTACCGAAATAGGTTCATCCGTTTGACCGGATTACTTCTTCATGGATGCCTTAACGGCATCGTACCCAACCGGCGTGTTTTTGCCGATAACGGGGGTGCGAGGCTTACTGGCTCTCTTTTTAGCAGCGGCTTTTTTAGGAGCAGC
>JBJTSS010000300.1:0-1005 GCA_046079785.1 Bacteroidota bacterium | reverse complement strand
ATGTCCTCCAAGCGCGGTCGGCGTTGCCTGGAGGTCAGCCCCGGACCCGCCTACACCGCCCTATTTGAATTGGACCAATTGCATGAAAGCGCGACCTACGAATACCAAATCCTGGAAACAACCGGCGACGAGAGCGCCGAACAGGATTACGATGCACCATCGGTCATCGCCTCCGGTACCTTCAAGACGCAACCCCATTTTGCCCATCGCTATCCGGCACCCGATTGGACCTTGGCCCTCGGATCCTGCGCCTACATCAACGACCCGGCCTACGATAGACCATCGGCATCCTACGGTGGGGCTTACCAAGTCTTTGAGAATTTGGCCCTCGAAAAACCCGATGCCATGCTTTGGTTGGGCGATAATGTGTATTTCCGGGAAGGGGATTGGGAAAGCATGGTCGGCATGATTCATCGCTACCGCCACATGCGTTCCTTGCCTGCCCTACAGAAACTTTTGGGGAGCTGTCCCCATTACGCGGTTTGGGATGACCACGATTTTGGCCCCAACGATGCAACGGGAAGCTGGCCTCTAAAACGTGAAAGCCTCGAAACCTTTCAGCTCTTTTGGGCCAACCCATCCTACGGTATGCCGGAATTTCAGGGAATCAGTTCAGCCTTTCGCTTGAGGGATGTGGATGTCTTCCTTTTGGATAACCGATATCATCGCACCCACCATGGCATGGTGGATTCCTGCAATCGCCAAATGCTGGGGGCAGCCCAAGTCAATTGGCTGGTGGATGCCCTCAAATACAGCCGCGCACCCTTCAAACTGGTGGTCTGTGGTAGTCAAATTCTCAACAGCGAAGCTGTTCACGAGACCTTCGCCAATTACCCCTGCGAGCAACGTTACCTCCTCGACCGCTTGGCCCAAGAGAATATCCAAAACCTGGTTTTTCTGACCGGAGATCGGCACCATTCCGAGCTAAGTCAACGGAATATTCAAGGGGTTGTGTTTCACGAAATCACCTCTTCCCCACTGACAAGCGGGGTTCATCTCCAAGCC
>JBJTSS010000299.1:0-10129 GCA_046079785.1 Bacteroidota bacterium | reverse complement strand
AAACGGTTTTGTTATCGTTAACCTTGGTCGGTATAGGTATTGTTTGGGCGATGGGGATTATGGGTCTTATGGGCTTTAGTATTACCCTGATATCGGGCTTGATACCGGCTCTCATGGTGGTGATTGGCGTGCCGAACGGGGTCTATTTGGTCAACAAATACCACAACGAATACCGCAAACACGGGAATAAAATCAAAGCCTTAACCCGTATTATCGAAAGGATTGGTGTTGCGACCTTGATTACCAATGCCACAACGGCCGTGGGGTTTTTTGTTTTTTATTTTACAGAAAGTGTTATACTCCAAGAATTTGGTTTTGTTACGGGGCTCTCGGTCATGGTCATGTTTGTGTTGAGCGTGGTGGTTATTCCCGCCATCCTTAGCCTTTTGCCGGCCCCTGGTTTCAAACAAATTCGGCACCTCGAAAACCAAAGGATACGTCGCTGGTTGGATCGTCTGGCCCGTTGGATTGAATACCGGCGCAAAGCGGTGGTATTTGCTACCCTTGCTCTTTTGGCGGTGGCGTTGACCGGTATCCTTCAACTGCGAACCAATTCGTATGTCGTGGACGATTTGCCCCAGAATGACCGGGTTTATGGGGACCTTCGCTTTCTCGAAGAACATTTTGGCGGGGTTATGCCCTTGGACCTGGTGGTGGATGCCGGTAGGCCCAACGGGGCCCAGTCTCCGGCCCTCTTGTACAAGGCGGACCAAATCCAAAACTTGCTCCAAGAACAACCTATTTTTGGCCCGCCTATCTCGATGGTGGAATTGGTCAAAACAGCCAATCAGGCGTATTTCGGAGGTTCGTCGGCTCATTATCAACTCCCCAATGCCCAAGAAAGGGCCTTTGTATTGCCCTATTTGTTGCGAAGCCGCGGAGGCAATGGGGGGGAGGGCCTGAGTCTTCGTTTGATGGACTCCTCCAAGCGTTATTTGCGCATTTCGTACAACATGGCCGATGTGGGACCGGATTCTCTGCACCGGGTTCTCAGCACGCTCCAAACGGGGGTGGATTCCTTAATGGAAGGACGCGAAGAGAAGGTCTATTTTACGGGGAACGCCTTGATGTTTTTGCGAGGTAACCAATACCTTATTCGCTCGTTGGCCGGTTCTATTTTGCTAGCTGTTTTGCTGATTGCCTTGATGATGGGGCTGACCTACCGCACCTGGAAAGCGGTCATTTTTGCGTTGCTGCCCAACTGCCTTCCTCTGCTTTTTACAGCCGGAATGATGGGTTGGTTAGGGGTTTCGATCAAACCGAGCACTGTCTTGATTTTTAGCATTGTTTTGGGGATTGCGGTGGACGACTGTATTCATTATTTGGCGAGGTATTACCAAGAAATAAAGCGGCACAAGCGCAGCACCTTGGAGCATTTGCGGGTTTGTACCCTAGAAACCGGAGGTTCCATGATTTATACCTCGATTATTTTGTTTTTTGGTTTTGTGGTCTTTGCCTTTTCGGATTTCGGGGGGACCCAAGCCCTGGGTTTGATGTCGGCGGTCACGCTGCTTTTGGCGATGGTGGCCAACCTGGTCCTTTTGCCCACCCTGATTTTGTGGATGGATGGCAAGAAGGATCGCGCTTCCCTACCAAACCCTTAACGGACCGGCCCGGAATATCCCTATTTTTGCGCCTTGGTTATGAAGAGGTACCGGGAATACACCAAGGCCGATTGGACGGCCTTTCAACAGGAAATCACCCTTTTTTGGGAAGAGAACCAGGTTTTTGAACAAAGTCTGACGGCAGACGCTCGTCCGGTCAAGGTCTTTTACGAAGGGCCTCCTTCCGCCAACGGTATTCCAGGAATCCATCATGTGATGTCCCGGGCCATCAAGGATTATCTCTGCCGTTTCTGGACCATGCAGGGTTACCGCGTGGAACGCAAAAGCGGTTGGGATACCCACGGTTTGCCGGTGGAATTGCAGGTCGAAAAGAAACTGGGTATTCGGCGGGATGATATCGGCTCGGCTATTTCCATCGAAGATTTTAATCGTCATTGCCGGGAGGACGTTTTGCAATACACCGGAAAATGGGAGGAGCTAACCCGCTTGATGGGGTATTGGATCGATTTGGATCGACCCTATGTGACCTACCACAACGCTTACATCGAGTCGGTTTGGTTTTTGCTCCAAAAGCTTTACCAAAAAGACCTTTTGTACAAAGGTTATACCATTCAGCCCTACAGCCCGGCGGCTGGAACCGGATTGAGTTCCCACGAATTGAATCAGCCGGGGACCTACCGGCAGGTTAAGGATCTTTCTATGGTGGCCCAGTTTTTGTTATCGCCAGAGACGACGGTCCAATTGTCCCAGCAATTGATTTTTGATGAAGGGGATGCCGGTCGAACGGCCTGGCTCGCCAAGAAATTACCGGTCTATGCCTTGGCCTGGACCACCACCCCTTGGACCTTGCCTTCGAATACCGGACTGGCGGTCGGTGAGGATATCGCCTATGTTTTGGTCAGTGGGCTTAACCCGTATACCCAAGAAGAACAAGGGTATTTGATGGCATGGGACCGTTTGTCGGCCTATGCCGACAAGGCCCCCCTCCAGGTTTGGGGTCAAGTCCAAGGGGCCGCCATGCAAAACTGGCGTTACGAGCCTTTGTTGCCCTATGCTCGCCCCGATGAGGGGGATCCCTACCGCATTGTGGTGGCTGATTTTGTGAGCACGCAAGACGGTACCGGGATGGTTCATCTGGCGCCAAGTTTTGGAGCGGACGATTTCCGGGCCGGGCGATTGCACGGGCTGGGGCACCTGACCTTGGTGGACCGCGCAGGGCGCTTCACCCAAGAGGTGCAGGATGCCGAGTTTCCTCTGGCCGGCTATTCGGTCAAGGAAGCCTTCTTGACGGAGGAGGAAAAAGTTCGTTGGCTGGCTTTGCAGCAAGAGCATTTGTCGCCCTTCATTCCGGACCTACGCAAACTCCTCAGTGCGGATGATTTAATCGCCCTCAAACTCAAGCGGGCAGGTCAAGCTTTTCGCATTGAGAAATACGAACACTCGTACCCGCATTGTTGGCGGACCGATAAACCTATTTTGTATTATCCTCTGGATTCTTGGTTTGTGCGGACCACGGCCGTCAAAGAACGGATGATTGAGCTGAATCAAACGATCCATTGGAAACCCGAAAGCACCGGCAGCGGACGTTTTGGGCATTGGCTCGAAAACTTGGTGGACTGGAACTTGTCCAGATCCCGTTTTTGGGGCACGCCCCTGCCGTTGTGGCGTACCGAAGACGGGCAAGAAACCCGTTGTATCGGTTCCATGGCGGAACTCCAAGCCGCCATGGAGGAGGCCAGGGCAGCAGGCTACGCTAACCCGGAGCGGATCAACGACCTCCATCGCCCGGAGGTGGATCGCATCGTTCTGGTATCGCCTTCGGGTCGTCCCATGTACCGCGAGCCGGATTTGATTGATGTTTGGTTTGACTCCGGTGCTATGCCCTATGCCCAAAATCATTACCCTTGGGTGAACGGAGAAGACGGGGAAGTCGGCACTGGTAGGCCGCCTTCTTTTCCTGCGGATTTTATTGCCGAGGGGGTTGACCAAACCCGAGGATGGTTTTTTACATTGCATGCGTTGGCGGTGATGCTGTTTGACAGCGTGGCTTTTCGTTCCGTGATTAGCAACGGTTTGGTTTTGGACAAAGACGGAAACAAAATGTCCAAGCGACTGGGCAATACCGTTGATCCGTACTTGATGTTGAACCGTTACGGCGCCGATGCTCTTCGTTGGTACATGGTGGTCAACGCCCCGCCCTGGGATAACCTCAAGTTTGACCCCAAAGGGGTAGAAGAAGTGCAGCGTAAGTTTTTTGGAACCTTGTACAATACCTACCAGTTCTGGGCACTCTACGCTAATCTGGATGGTTTTGTGCCGCAGGACGATGGCCTCAAACCCCCTGTGGAAAGCCAAGATCTCAACGAAATGGATCGTTGGATTTTGTCGCGATTGAATTCGTTGATCAGGGAGGTGGTGTCCGCCTACGCTGCCATGGAGCCAACCCGTGCAGCACGGGCGATTCAAGAGTTTACCGACGAACACCTTAGCAATTGGTATGTGCGTTTGTGCCGTCGACGTTTTTGGAAAGACGGCCCCAGCCAAGACAAGTGGAATGCCTTTGCGACATTGCACGAATGCCTCCAAACGATTGCTCGCTTAATGGCCCCATTGGCGCCCTTCTATGCCGATCGTTTGTACCAAGATTTGAAAGGAACGCATGCGCCTGCTCTTCCTATATCGGTTCATTTGGACCGCATGCCGTCCTCCAACGCAAGCCAGGTGGACTTGGTTTTGGAACACAAGATGCAGTGGGCACAGCAGGTTTGCTCCTTGGCGTTGTCCCTCCGCAAAAAGTCGGGAATCAGGGTGCGCCAGCCCTTGCAAAGGCTGGGCTTGGTTCCGCCTCCCCATTTGAATCCCAAGGACTTGGCGAGTATGCTCGATTTGATTCGCAGTGAGGTCAATATCAAGGATATCGTTTGGACCGGGAGCGGAGATTTGCAAATCAAACGCCAGTTGCGCCCTCAATTCCGTAGACTGGGACCACGCTACCCCAGCGTTATCCAAAAACTGGGCGTGGAACTCGAAAAAGTTCCTCCGCAGCAGGTAGATGATTTTCTTAACAACGGATGCCTGGAGTTGATGGTGGATGACGTAAAATGTGTTCTAGAAACTCAGGATCTGGAGGTTATTACGTTGGATATTCCGGGGTGGCTCACCGCATCGGAAGGCACCTTGACAGTGGCGTTGGATACCCAATTGACCCCTGCTTTGGTCCTGGAAGGCCAGGCCCGCGAATTGGTGAACCGGGTTCAAAAAATCCGCAAGGACCGGGGTTACGAGTTAACGGACCGAATTCGGTTGTTCATACAAGACGTCCCAACGGTCGCAGAGCTTCTGGAACAGCACGGCTCTACCTTGGCTAGTGAAGTTTTGGCTACCGAGATTCAAAGAGGACTTTCTGAACAGGACGATGCCGAGCTCCTGGACCTGGAGGGGCTGGAAATCAGGGTTTTTGTTGAAAAAGTGGAAAACAAAACAAGCTGATTTCACCCAATTGGGCTTTGGCCCTTTTATTTTCATCCTTTCTTTTTTTTACCCCTTATTTTCACCCGCTCATTGATCCGCTCAACCATGAACAGTTCCAACAAAACCCGCTACAGTGACGAAGAATTGCAGGAATTCCGCAAGATCATCGTCGAAAAACTCGAAACAGCCCGGACTGAATTCCGTTACCACCAGGAACAACTCATGCATGCCAACGAAAACGGTACCGAGGATACGTCCAACTCCTACGTGACCTTGGAGGAAGGTTCGTTGACCCTCGAAAAGGAGCAACATTCCCAACAGGCGTCCCGTCAGCGGAAATTTATTGACCATCTCGAAAACGCCTTGATTCGCATCGAAAACAAGACCTATGGGATTTGCCGCGAAACCGGCAAGTTGATTCAAAAAGAACGCCTCATGGCCGTACCGCACGCGACGCTTTCGATGGAGGCCAAATTAAAGCAATAGGTTGAAGCCTACCAATTTGGCGATCGGTATCGCACTCGGGCTCTTGGTATTGGATCAAGCATCCAAACTTTGGGTTCGCACCCAAATGATCCCCGGTGAGTCCATCGAAGTTTTGGGTTCTTATTTTCAGTTGTTTTTCATCGAAAACAACGGCATGGCTTTTGGTTTGGAATGGGGGGGAAGGACTGGTAAGCTTTTATTAACCTCGTTTCGAATGTTGGCGGTTGCTGGATTGGGGGTGTATTTCTGGAACCTCATCCAAAGGGGGATGACCCGTACCGGGGGTACCGTTGCTTTGGCCTTAATCTGGGCTGGTGCCTGCGGTAATATCGTGGATTCGCTCTTTTATGGTCGTCTCTTTGGCTACGAAGATTGGATGTACGGTCGGGTGGTGGATATGCTTTATTTTCCGCTTTTTCAGGGTTTTTTGCCGGATTGGTTGCCCCTGTGGGGTGGTGATTATTTTGTTTTCTTTCGGCCTGTTTTCAATTTGGCCGATACCGGTATCTCGGTGGGGGTGGGGATGAGCCTGTTTTTCTACCAACGGATTTTTGTAGAAACCACCTAATTTTGGAGGTACCGGCCCAGACCTAAAACCGGAACCGATGCCAAGGCTATTTTTTGTGGTGCAAACCCGTCAACGCATAACCCTCGCGTTGAGTTGCTTGATCCTATTGACAGGCGTTTGGGGGTGCAATTCTCCCCGCAAATGGACCTCCAAGGGGGACGAGTTGGCTGCGGCGGGATTGTACGAAGAGGCATCATTGCAATACATGCGGGCCCTTCGCGCCAAGCCAACCCTCATCGAAGCACGCACCGGCCTTAAGCGTTCTGGGCAACAACATTTGGATGCGATGCTCCTTAAGTTTGATCGTTTGCACCGCGAGCGTCAACTGAACGATGCTGTTTTTGCTTTTGTCAAAGCGGATCGTTTTTTCCGTGAATTGGAGGCACTGCGGGTTGACCTGGATTTTCCGGGCCGATACCGGGCCGATTACGAGGCGGACAAAGCGGCCTACCTTGAGGGGGCGTATAACCAGGCCGCCCGCTTGATGGATCAAGGTCAGTTTACCGAGGCCCAAGCGATTTTGGCCGATATGAAGAGGGTGGATCCTAACTACAAGGATGCAGCCCAAATGGAGCGGATCGCCAGAGTCATACCAATTTACGAGGACGGTATAGCGATGTTTGATCGTCAGCGTTTTCGGGCCGCTCATCAACGCTTCAAAGACGCCGAAGCGGTTTTGCCTGGCTTCCGAAATTTGGATTCCATGATGATTGCCTGCGAGCAACAGTTGATGATGAAAATTGCCATTCTACCCTTTGACGGCAGTACCGGCTTTGCTTTTATGCTCACACCGCATACCTTTTTGCGTTCGGCATTGACCATGGAGCGTAACCGCTTTATTCAACTGGTGGATGAAATCGCCATCAACAACGCTTTGCAACAACAGGCCAACTTGCTCTACGGCGGGAACAAGGTTATCCTGGAAGTCGCCCGTTCCTTGGGGGCCAATACCGTGGTTGGAGGCAAAGTTTTGGAACTCCAAGTGATACCCCCGGATCTCCGTTCCGAAGTTCGACGGGGATGGGAAGGCTATACGGTGGAGGTGGTCAACCCGACCAACCAACAAAAGCAAACCGAAACCCGCTACAAAAAGGTGGAGTATACCGAGTGGACGGGTCGAAGTGTGATCCGCATGAAGGTTCAATGCCAAATGGTGAACGCGGCCAACGAGCAGGTTTATTTTTCGGATGTATTTCAGGTGGAGACCGGTGACGAGGTTCGCTATGTTAACTACGACGGTGACAAAAGCCGATTGTATGCCGGCGTTTGGGCCGATCGCAACCGGGTGGATCCCTCGGATAAGGTGTTCACCGAACGCCAGGAGCGCAGGGATATGGAAAGGTTGTTGAACGGACGCCGAGAATTTGCTCCCGTTTCCGGAATGATGGGCGAATTGCAAACAGCGATGTCGCTGCGGTTGCGGGATGCGGTTCTCTTTGCCGAAAAAAATCGACCCTAAACCCCTTTAGCGGATCAAATGGAGTAAGCCGTAGCGCTGTCCTTTTTGACGCGATGCTTCGGTGTATTCCAAACGATAAACAAAGGTCCCGGCCGGTAAGGCTTGGCCTTTGTGGTTTCCATCCCAGCCAAAGTTGAGGTCATCGGACTCAAAGACGACCTGACCGTACCGATCGTAAATCCGCACCAAGACCTCGGTAATGTTGTAGGATACCATTCCAAAGGTTCGGTTGACCGGGTTGTTGGGATCCTCCGGAGCAAAGGCATTGGGCAAATGCAAAAAGGCATTGCATTCGTCGTGAACACGGATCCGTAACAACGCCGTATCGCTGCAACCATCTTGGTTGGTAACAATATACCGAACCTCGTAATCTCGCTTGAGGGATGGCGCAAAAAGGTTGCCGGTGACGGCATCGCCCAAATAACGTCCCCCAGCGGGTTGACCCAATTCCAAGCGAATGGGGCCATTG
This sequence comes from Bacteroidota bacterium, assembly GCA_046079785.1. Classification (GTDB taxonomy): domain Bacteria; phylum Bacteroidota; class Bacteroidia; order UBA7662; family UBA7662; genus SYHX01. The sequence goes on along the minus strand of JBJTSS010000299.1, from coordinate 2,111 downwards.
TCCAAACAATGATCGACGGGTCCAGGCAACTGAGCATCCGGCACCTCCCGTACCCTGAGCTTTAACTCAAGCAAGGAATCGCAGCCTCCAGGTCCTGGGATTAGACGGGTGTAGGTTCCTGAATTGGGGTAGGTCTGACCGCGCCAACGGTAGGGTCCGCAGTGGCTGACTTCTTCGCTGGCCGTATAGCTGCTCCCGATGGTTAGTTGGAGTCGGACGATACTATCGCAACCGTGTATGCTAAGCAGGGTGTCCACATAACTACCCGATTGACGTATCCAACGACCGTCAAAGTAAAAGCTATCGCAGACGCTTCGTTGCAAACTTTGGTTGTAACGAGGGTTCACGGTGAGTTGAATTCTACTAAGGCTGTCGCAACCCCAACGGTTACGTAGGCTATCGGTGTAGGTCCCCGAAAGGGTTATGTTACGGCCATTAATCCGAAAGGAACCGCAAGCCTGTACGGGGACGGGGACAAAGTTGGAAGTGTCTTTGGGGTACACCGTAAGGAAGAGGGTCACGGTGGAATCGCAAAGGGTGGTGGAGCTGTAGGTCACCAGGTAAATACCGGTACTGTCAAAGCGTCGATTCCCGATGAAACGAACCTGACCTTGGCAAAGGGTATCGTAAATATCCCGGTTATCGCTCAAACCATAATCCGAGAAATAAGCGTAGCGGATCGCATTGGAGACTTGGGCATCCAGATCCGATGAGCCGGCAAGCAGTCCTGCGTGAAACGTGTACTGGCTGTTTTGGAGGGTTACGGTCCCGCTGGGTGGTACCAAGGGCCCTATATTTTTGCGCGCTACCCAATAGGGGCTACCTGGAAGGGGTGCAAAGTCTGCTGCACTCAAGACTGTGGTGAGGCCATTGACCGTAAACTGGCCCTGCCCGCCGTTCTGCACCACGGCCAACAGGTACAGGGAATCCCCGGGATGCCGATAGAACCGCGCCTGCTTGGAGCCGGTGCATTGAATCCGCGGCAACAGCGCTCCGCCCACTTCGCATCCCATTCCCGTAACATGAAATACATAGACGGGTTTGGTGGTTTGAATCACTTCGGACGGATTGTTCACCGTGAGGGGATAGGTTTCCCCGGCCGAGGTGAACGTATAGATGGGTAAGCCGTTGATGCGTAGCACGGTACCGGTATCCGTGGAGGTAACGTAATACCGGTCAGGCAGGGGGTTGTTGCCGCCTTGGTTGCTTAGGATGCCTTTGCCAACAACATATTCCGTACCCACCGATTGGACCGGCACCAATTGATCCCCCACCATATCCCGACAAAGGCCATACTGTGCCAGATCCTGGACCGCATCATCGGAATAGGTGATGGCGATTGGCTTGTCACTCACCACCAGGGAACCGCTGACTTTGTTCAAGCCCCCCGTCCCAACCGCAACCCCTGAATAGGTTTGGCCCCTCATCAGAAGGCGCTGGAAATTTTGATTGGCGTTGTGACCCACGATATCGTTGCGTGGAGTCACAGAAACTAGGGTGCTGTCTTGGGTTGCGACAATATCAAAACGACTCCGTGCGGCAGGTACCAAACCCGGATCGTTGACCCATGCCGCCAGCGATGATTGGCCTCCAACGTAGAACCGTCGTCCCAAAGCGGTTTTGCCTTTGAGGGTAAACGAAGCGGCGTTTTGCGGGGATCGAATCTCGTAAAGGACGCCTACTGGTTGATTGGATCGAATCCGAAGTCCTAGATTCAAGACGGCGTTGGCGGGTTGATTTTCGAGTTGGGCGAGTCTGGGCGTTAAATCATGGACCAAAACCGTATTGGGCGCGATTGTCAGGCTGATGGGAGGGAATCCTACGGGATTGGCGGGTTGATCCAACGTGACTTGAGCTCCGTTGGGTCCCGCCGAAAGATGGAGGGCTACCGGTACCTCCCCCAATCCTGAACTGGCCTCCGGCGCAGCAAACCAAAACAGGGTATCGGTTTGGGCCAAAGCCGATGGGACCGATCCTAGACCCGATAGTACCAGGGCTGCAACGACCAAAAAACGGAAACAAGAGAGGAAAGGCATTCTTTGCGTAGGCATTAAGGGCTAGGGTTGGTGGGTAAGGGACAACCGTGGCTGCGGGTTGAGGGGATGCGAACA
>JBJTSS010000298.1:0-1400 GCA_046079785.1 Bacteroidota bacterium | reverse complement strand
ATTCCTTGAATTCCTCCATGGTTTCGACTGCCGCTTTGCGTCCAATTTCGGGCTGATTCCCGGCGCCACGACCCTCGGTAAGGGCAGGCCCCAATTGCAGACGGTTCCGGACTAAATTCCGTTCCAAAGCCTGGTAATCGGTGTTACAAACCAAAAAATCAACGTCCTTAATGCCTTTTTGGAACATATGGTTGACGGCATTTCCTCCGGCTCCCCCTATGCCGATGACCTTGATGATGGCACCAGGGTTTGAACCCAAACTAAACTGAAAATTGCTAAGTGGCGTCATAGAAAAAATTGGATTAAGAGGTGGGTATAAAATTAGAAACGATTATTTGTTAAAATTCAATAATATTCAGAAACTTATCCACGATTGGGGCGGTTTTGAGTCCCTAATTCCGGATCAATGAACATGCCGGGAAGTGCCGATAATAAACGGTTCAACAATCCTTCACGCTGCGGTTCCACCGCCTCTTCTTCTTCCTTGATTTGAACCGGTTTGCTGGTATTGGTAACCTGGCTTTGGGACTGCTTTTCATCCTTATCTTTCATGGCTAACGAGGTCAAAACCAAACCGCAAACGGTAGCATAAACCGGCGATTTGATTGCATCCGGCGCTTGACCCAGGTGACCGTTAGAATCCCCAATACAGACTTCCATTCCGGTCATCAAGGAGAAAAGGTGTTTGATGCTTTTGAGTCGAGCGCCTCCCCCGGTAAGGACGATCCCTGCACTTAAACGCTTCTCGTACCCGGAGCTACGAATTTCGTATTGTACATGTTGTATAATCTCTTTGACGCGGGCATTGATGATATGCGCCAACGTCAACAAACTAATCTCTTTGGGATCCCGTCCCCGCAATCCAGGTATGGAAACGACTTCGTTGGCCATGCTGTCGTGGGTAATGGCCGAACCAAAGCGCACCTTGAGGGCTTCCGCCTGATCGAACAGAACCGAGCATCCTTCCCGAATATCCTGGGTAATGATATTACCTCCCAAGGGAATGACGGCCGTATGCCGTATGATATTCTGATAGAAAATGGCCACATCCGTTGTCCCACCCCCAATATCCACCAAAACAACACCGGCATCCTTTTCGTCTTGGCTTAGTACCGCTTCCGAAGAGGCCAAAGGCTCCAAAGTCAACCCATTAATCTGGAGTCCGGCCAATTCTACGCAACGCTTGATGTTCAAAATCGCCCCCAAGGATCCGGTGATGACATGGAACATCCCCTCCAGGGTTATGCCGCTCATACCTACCGGGTTGGTGATATCCTTTTCGCCATCCACCGTATAGTCCTGTGGCAAAACATGGATGATTTCGTAGCCGGCTTGCTGGGGTACCCGATACATCTCCTGCAAGAGTCGATTGACATCGGCTTTGGAAATCTCCGTTTCAC
>JBJTSS010000297.1:0-2649 GCA_046079785.1 Bacteroidota bacterium | reverse complement strand
CCTTGTCTTTGGATTTGAATTGGCCGGAATTCTTGGGAGAACCGCGGGTGCAATTTTTGTTGGGTAACCAAGAGCCGGTCGTGGCATGGACCAACGGAAGACTACGTTTGGCATGGAACGACCCTCAGGGCCTGCACGTTGTCGAGGGAATGCCAGTCATGAAAATTCATCATCGACCTCAAGGCATGTGGACTTCGTGGAACTGGGAAACCGGTCCTGGTTCGGAATGGGCCGATTCATGGGGTCAGCCATTACCGCAAGCGGGTTTGCGATTGCCAGCCCCTTGGCGAGCCAGGCAAGCAACCGAAGCATGGTCCATGAAAATTTGGCCCAATCCAGCCCGCGATTTTTTTAGGGTTGATTTGGACCCCGAAATGCTCAAGGCCTACAAAACGCAAGGTCATACCGACACGTGGACCTGGGTCCTCCGCGACCCAACAGGTCGGGTTGTTGTTCGACAATCCTGGGATTCGGGTGAACTCCATGGATGGTCATACATTTTAAACCCCGGTCCCGTTTCCGGCGGACTCTATACAGTTGAATTGCTAAGCCAAGGACGCAATCTTGCACCTCAAGGATTAAGGGTCTTTTTGGATAGAAACCGATAAATTCGGTTAGGCGTGGGACAAACGTATCCTTGGTGGGAGGCTTTGCCCTTGGTTTTGGGACGAATAGGGGGCCGTTACCTCCTCTTGGCGGGTTTTGCCTACTTGATTTTTTATTGGTGGAAGCGTTCGGCATGGCTTCATCGAAAAATTCAAGCACGATACCCGAGTTCGGCCGATTTAAGACGCGAGATATTTTATTCTTTTGGAACTATTTTGATTTTTGTAGTGGTCGTCACGGCGGTCCTTTACCATCCCAAACTTCGAAACTTATCGCAGTTGATGGAAAAACCGGATCAACGGGGTTGGTGGTATTACGCTGCGATGTTTCCGGTTCTTTTGTTTTTGCACGATACCTACTTTTACTGGGCTCACCGGCTCATGCACCAACCCTTTTTTTACCGTTGGGTACACCAAATCCATCATCGTTCCACCAATCCTTCGCCCTGGGCGGCCTATGCTTTTCATCCCTGGGAGGCCTTGGTGGAGGTCGGTATCCTGCCCCTTTTTGTTTGGGGTTTACCACTGCACAAGTCGCATATCCTGATCTTCTTTTTGTTCATGATTGCCTACAATGTCTATGGGCATTTGGGCTTTGAGTTGTATTCAGCAAAATTTGCCCGGTCTCGATGGGGCTCCTGGGTCAATACGTCCAGGCACCACAACGTACACCATGCCCGCTTCGTGGGGAATTATGGTTTGTATTTTTTGGTATGGGATCGTTGGATGGGGACGTTGAAGGAAGTGCCTTGGCCTGAACCTAATCCCCTAAAAGCAAAAACCCCACCTCGGGGAGGCGGGGCTTGAGCGGTCCGGACGGGACTCGAACCCGCGACCCCATGCGTGACAGGCATGTATTCTAACCAACTGAACTACCGAACCGAATTAAGCAATGCTTAACGTGGCGCAAATATAAGGAAAGAGGAATAGAATGCTACATTTGCGGCGCCTTTAAGGCTTGAACTTTTATGACCCATCCCCAAGACGCCGCTTTGCGCAACATCGCCATCATCGCTCATGTTGACCATGGCAAAACCACCATGGTTGACAAAATCATGCAATTCACTCGTTTATTCAAACCACACCAAGAAGTGGGGGAATTGGTATTGGACAACAACGATTTGGAAAGGGAAAGGGGGATCACCATTTTTTCTAAAAACGTCTCTGTAGAATACAAAGGTGTCAAAATCAATATCATCGATACCCCGGGTCACTCCGATTTTGGGGGTGAAGTCGAACGGGTCCTCAAAATGGCGGATGGGGTCCTGTTGCTGGTGGATGCTTTTGAGGGTCCTATGCCCCAAACCCGCTTTGTGCTTAGTAAGGCCTTGGAACTGGGATTGCATCCCATTGTGGTAATTAACAAGGTGGACAAGGAAAATTGTCGCCCCGATGAAGTCCACGACGCGGTTTTTGAGCTCTTTTTTAACTTGGGGGCCAACGAACAGCAGCTGGATTTCCCGACGGTATACGGTTCTTCCAAGCAAGGTTGGATGGGGAACGATTGGAAGGAAGTTGGCCAGGATTTTGCGCCCCTGATGGACGCCATACTTGCCCATGTTCCTGCGCCAAAGCCTCACCCAGGGACTTTGCAAATGCAGATTACCTCGTTGGATTATTCGTCATTTGTCGGCCGTATTGCCATCGGTAGGGTACACCGTGGTGCTATTCGGGAAGGCCAATCCCTGGTCTTGTTAACGGCTGAGGGCCAAAGCAAGCGCGGAAAAGTCAAGGAACTCTACGTTTTTGAGGGCTTGGGCCGCCGCAAGGTGGAACGGGTAGAAGCCGGTGACCTTTGTGCGGTCGTCGGTTTGGAAGATTTTCAAATCGGAGATACCCTTTGCGATGTGGAGGCCCCCGAAGCCTTACCGGCCATCAAAGTGGATGAACCAACCTTGAGTATGCTTTTTACCATCAACAACTCGCCGTTTTTTGGACAAGAAGGTAAAATGGTTACCTCCAGGCATTTGAGAGACAGGCTGTACAAAGAAACCGAAAAAAACCTTGCCCTAAGGGTCGAGGACACGGAATCGCCGGATTCGTA
>JBJTSS010000296.1:0-1569 GCA_046079785.1 Bacteroidota bacterium | reverse complement strand
GGGTGAGAGGATTCGAACCTCCGACCACACGCCCCCCAGACGTGTACGCTAACCGGACTGCGCTACACCCCGATGACCGCCAAAACGGCCCCCCGGCCAAGCCGGGTCGCAAATATAAGGTTCGGGGTCAACTCCACAAGCGGCGAATACGCCTTATCCGTTGCTAAGCGCCAAAAAGCGGATTTTGCAAGGAAACTGCCTAATTTGCGAAGGCATTTCGAAACGATGTTCACCAAAATACTCATCACCGGCGCTAACGGACTCTTGGGCCAAAAACTGGTCGTGGCCTTAACCCAAGTTCCGGGTATTCAGGTTTTGGCTACAGGTCGGGGCCCTGCACGTTTACCGGATGGACTTTTGTCCAAGGACTGGAAGCAGGGTTCGGTGGTCTATCGTTGCATGGATATGACCAATCGGGAGGAGGTAGCCCAGGTTATCGAGGGTTTTGGCCCCGATACCCTTATACACACGGCCGCCATGACCCAGGTGGATGATTGCGAAAAGGATCCCGAAGCTTGTCAAAAACAAAACGTGGACGCGGTCCAAAATCTTTGCGATGCCTGTTTACCTCTCGGCACCCATATTATTCATTTATCCACCGATTTCATATTTGATGGCCTACATGGCCCTTATGCCGAGGAGGCTCAACCGGGACCACTCAGTATATACGGTAAAGCCAAATGGGAAGCCGAGCGCATCGTTGAAGCCTACCCTGGACCAGCTTGCATTGCTAGGACGGTCTTGGTTTACGGCTTGGCGGCGGATATGAGTCGAACCAACATTGTTCTTTGGGTCCAAAAGTCCCTTCAAGAAGGCAAGAGCCTACGTATCGTCTCCGATCAATACCGAACCCCAACGTTGGCAGAAGATCTAGCGGACGGTTGTCTACGAATCGCCAAGCAAGGTGCTACGGGTATCTATAACCTAAGCGGTGGGGAGTTCATGACGGTCTTTGAAATGGCCCAACGGATCGCCCATTTTTTGGGCCTGGATGCTTCTTTGCTTCATCCCGTAACAACGGCCGAATTGGGTCAGCCTGCCCCTAGACCCTTGCGCAGTGGTTTTATTATCGACAAAGCCGTCCGGGACTTGGGGTACCAACCCCGAACCCTGGAACAGGGAATAACTCTCCTCTTACAACAAGAATCTCAACGAACCTCAAACCACCTTCATGAGCAATAACCAAGAATCCTGGGGCTCACGCCTGGGTCTCATTCTCGCAATGGCCGGCAATGCTGTCGGTTTGGGTAATTTTTTGCGATTCCCGGTTCAAGCCATCCAGAACGGGGGTGGTGCCTTTATCATTCCGTATTTGGTTTGTTTTCTGCTCATGGGTATTCCCCTTTTGTGGGTAGAGTGGGCTACGGGTCGTTTTGGGGGCAAAAAGGGTAACCACTCGACTCCTTTTATTTTGCATGAACTGGATCCGGGCAGAGCGATATGGAAATACATTGGTGTTTTTGGGATTTTTACCAATATTGCGGTGGCGTCCTACTATTGTTATTTGGAAAGTTGGACGTTGAATTATGTTTGGATGTTCGTCCAGGGACAATTCAATGGCATGGAACA
>JBJTSS010000295.1:0-3363 GCA_046079785.1 Bacteroidota bacterium | reverse complement strand
CACGAAGCCCGCGCAGCGGTCAAGCGCTTGCTGGGCCTTGGCGACGACCACGAAGTCCTGTACCTCCAAGGAGGCGCCTCTCTTCAATTTGCCATGGTCCCCATGAACCTCCTTAGGCCCGAAGGCAAAGCCGCTTACGTCAATACCGGAACCTGGGCAACCAAAGCGATTGAAGATGCCCAAAAACTGGGGAAAGTGGAAATTCTAGCCAGTTCCGAGGACAAAAACTTCACGTATTTGCCTACCGGTTACTCCATTCCGGTGGATGCCGATTACCTGCACGTGACCTCCAACAACACCATCTTTGGCACGCAGATGCCCCACTTTCCCGAAAGCCCAATCCCCCTGGTCTGCGATATGTCCTCCGATATCTTTAGCCGACCCGTACCAGCGGCCTCCATGGGCCTCATCTATGCCGGGGCCCAAAAGAACATGGGGCCTGCCGGCACCACCCTGGTGGTGATTCGCAAAGACTTGGTTGGCCAAAGTGGTCGCAAACTCCACGCCATGTTGGACTACGGCGTGCATATCAAGGGTCAGAGTATGTACAATACCCCACCGGTCTTTGCGGTTTATGTCAGCCTTTTGACGTTGCAATGGATTGAGGCCCAGGGCGGCCTCGAAGCCATGGACCAACGCAATCGCGCCAAAGCCAGCCTCTTGTATCATGAAATCGAAAGAAATTCTTTGTTCCGCCCCACCGTCACGGATGGCACCGGTTCGCTGATGAACGTCACTTTTGTCCTGAATAACGAGGCCAACGCCTCAATCTTTGAGTCGCTGCTCAAAGAAGCCGGGATATCGGGCCTCAAAGGCCACCGCTCGGTAGGGGGTTACCGTGCCAGTCTCTACAATGCCATGCCCATCGAGAGTGTTCAGGTCTTGGTCGACGTGATGCAAACCCTGGAAAATCAACAAGCTTAGATTTCCCTTTTTTCACCCTTTACGTTTTCACCCTTTACGAATCCGACCTATGAGAATTCTGGCCAACGACGGTATCGATGATGCTGGCAAAAAAATCCTTGAACAAGCCGGGCACACGGTAGATACCGACAAAATACCCCAAGAAGAATTGCCTGTGCGGTTGCCCTCGTACGATGGATTGGTGGTTCGCTCCGCAACCAAAGTTCGTAAGGACCTCCTGGACGCCTGCCCCCAACTTCGTTTTGTAGCCAGAGCCGGCGTCGGCATGGACAATATTGATGTGGATTATGCCCGTTCCCGCGGTGTTCTTATCCTCAATACCCCGTCGGCATCCTCCATCGCCGTGGCTGAATTGGTCTTTGCCCACTTGCTCAGCCTTTGCCGCTTTTTGCATCGAGCGCATCGGGAAATGCCCCTTCGTGGTGCCTCGGATTTCAACCAACTCAAATCATCGTACGCAGCGGGGACCGAACTCTTTGGCAAGACCCTGGGCTTGGTTGGGTTTGGACGAATCGGCCAAGAAGTCGCTCGAATTGCACATGGGTTTCGCATGAAAATCCTTGTTCACGATGTACTCTTCCAAAAAGAACCCAGCCTGGCCCTCAAGGCCGAGGAACAACACCAGGTTCATACCGTGGGTATGGAGGAATTATTGCAGCATTCCCATTACCTCAGTCTGCATGTGCCGGGGTTAGCCCAAGCGCTGATTGGGGAACGAGAACTCAACCTTCTGCCTCCGGGTGCATGCATCATCAACGCCTCAAGAGGAGGTTTAATAGATGAAGAAGCCCTGATTCAAGCCATCCACCGAGGCCATATACGCTATGCAGGTTTGGACGTTTTTGAAAACGAGCCCCAGGTTAGAGCCGATCTCTTGACCCATCCCCAAATCAGCACCACACCGCATACCGGAGCATCCACCCTGGAGGCCCAAGAGCGAATAGGGCTTGAAATGGCCCAACGCATCCTGGAACATTTTCCAATGGGCTAAAGGATGCCCCATTTTTTTCCTTTGGAGGCTCGCTTTCCCCAAAATTTCAGCGAGGCATTTCTGGACCAAATAGACCATGTCCAGGCCCCCCTCAATCCCCTGGCTGGCAACGATCCCTTAACCCTTGAATCCCTCAATACCCAAGCACATCATGCCTTAAGTCTGATGTTATCCAACGGTGCGTGGACTCGTCCAACGAACAACCCTATGTTGGTCGGGTATCAATGCGAATTCCGTGGAGACACCCAAAGAGGCTTGATTGGATTATGCGATGCCGCCCAAATAGGCAAAGAAATTCTGCCCCACGAAGACATTCGCCAAGAACGCGCTCAACGAATAGAGGAATGGCAAAAAAAAATGCAGTGCCAGTGGACTCCGGTCTTCCTTAGTTATCGCCATGATACATCCCTGACCCACCTGCTCAACAAGGTTTGGTCCCAAAAGGAACATACAATTTATGGCATGAAAGACGGCTCGCGGATATCCCTATGGCCAATTACCGATACCCAATTCATCCATCAACTTCTGGAGGCGGTTCGTCAATTGCCTTCGCTCTATATTGCCGACGGACACCACCGGGCTGGGGCATGCCAGAATACGAAAACCAATTTAGGATTTCATCCTATGCTATCCGTCCTGGTTTCTGATCGCGATCTTCGGGTTTACCCATTTTACCGGCGCATTTTAAACGATCAAAGTCCGCTCCCATTTTGGGATATCTTGGACCAACTCAAACTACATTTTCGGCTAAAACCATGTTCTCTGGAACAAATGTTTTATCAATATTTACCTGCGGGTCATTTTTTGCTGGTGCATCGCGATGCTTGTTGGCTCTTGCAACCTCTCCATCCCGTTGACCATACCCTTTCCGATGTACAGTGGCTGCAAGACCTCGTTCTCGGTCCCGTTTGTGGAATTACCGATCCAAGTTCAGACCCACGCCTGGACTTTGGCAGTATGAATATTCCTTTGGAGGCATTCAAGAAAATCGTGCATCAAGCCAAAACCGAGTTTATCCTGGTTCCCAGGGCACCATCACCCGAAGAGGTTTTTCGAACTGCCGATCGCGGAGATAATATGCCTCCCAAATCCACTTCGTTTGAACCCAAAATACCCTCCGGTTTGGTTGCTTATTTTGAACCTACCCGCTGAGTTTTTTTTGGATTTTGGAATGGGCCTAAAACAAAAAACCCCGACCTGTTAGGGCCGGGGCTTTTGAACCAGTCTGGCAACGACTTACTCTCCCACATTTTACTGCAGTACCATCAGCGCAGTGGGGCTTAACGACTCTGTTCGGGAAGGGAAGAGGTGTGCACCCACGCTATAATCACCATTGGTTAGTTGTGCGCTTGTTGTTTGAACAACAGGCGTATAACCCTGACATATGAAAAAAAGAAAACAAGAACAACGATAGAATCCTCACACAATCCATTCTAAAAGTATCGAGC
>JBJTSS010000294.1:0-6942 GCA_046079785.1 Bacteroidota bacterium | reverse complement strand
TGAAACGCACCGTTATTTTGATTGCCGCAAAAAAGTTTTGACCGTTCCCAATTTCGTGGATCTCCATCGCTTTGCCCCCTCCCGGCGTCCCGGTCTTCGGGAACGTTTTTGTCCCGAGGGGCATCGACTTTTGATTCACATTTCGAATTTCAGGCGGGTCAAACGGATCGACCGGGTGGTGGATTGGTTTCATCGTATCGCCCAAGGGGTACCCGCTTCCCTTTTGATGGTGGGGGATGGTCCTGAATTGCCCAGGGCTGAACAAACCGTCCGTGAACTTGGGCTCAGTGGTCGGGTTCATTTTATTGGCCGACAAGATCCGGTAGAGAGTTTGTTGGGAATTTCGGATTTGCTGCTCCTGCCCTCCGAAACCGAAAGTTTTGGTTTGGCGGCTTTGGAAGCCTTGGCCTGCGGGGTGCCGGTGATGTCCAGCGATGCCGGAGGTTTGCCCGAATTGGTCGAGGACGGGTCTTGCGGGATCCTGGTTTCCGAACATAGCCAAGAACAAGGCATTGCTCGAGCCATTCAACTCTTGTCCGATCAACCACAATGGGAGCGATATCAAAAGGCGGCCATAACCCGGGCTTCGGCCTACAACCTGGACCGGATTTTGCCCTTGTACGAAGGGTTGTACCGCGAATTACTGGAGGAGAAACCCCGTGATTAAGCCCTCCCTCGACGTTGTCAAGGCGGTGGGTTTGGTCAAGGACTACGGGTCTTTTCGAGCCGTGGATGGGCTTTCTTTTACGCTTCAGGCAGGCGGTGTTATGGGATTTTTGGGCCCCAATGGAGCAGGAAAAAGCACCACCATGCGAATGCTGGTGGATTTGATTCGCCCCAGCGGTGGGGAACTTTTTTTGTTTGGTCTTTCTTTTCGAACCCATCGGCAAACCATCCTTTCCAGGGTCGGTTGTCTTATCGAAAAACCTGATTTTTACAAGTACCTCAGCGCTTTACAAAACCTGGAATTGTTGGCCAGGGCATCCGGCGTTTCCAATCCCAAAAAACGGTCTGAGGAACTGATGGAATTTGTGGGGCTCAAAGGCCGCGAAAACGACAAGGTATCTTCGTTTTCCCACGGGATGCGTCAGCGGTTGGGCCTGGCCCAGTGTCTCTTGCATGACCCGGATTTGGTTGTCTTGGACGAACCCGGAACAGGCTTGGATCCGCAGGGCTTGGTGGATATGCGTGAAATGATCCAAAATCTCCACCAAGTTCAGGGCAAAACCGTTTTGCTTTCCTCCCATCATTTGGCCGAGGTCGAAGCGGTGGCCACCGACTTGGTGGTCATCGACAAGGGTCGCTGCGTGGTCCAAGGTTCAGCTCAAACCTTGTTATCCCAAAGCGAAAGGCAAATTCGCCTCACCGTAGGTCGACCCAAGGAGGCGCTGGCCTTGTTGAATGCCGGACCCTGGGCGGGGGGCGGCCGTTTGAACGAAAACGAGGAATTGACCTTGGCCTTGGGCCGCGAAGAAGTGCCAACCGTCGTTCAGTTTCTGACCCAAAACGGGTTTGAGGTTTACGCGGTGGAATCCCGCCAAAAATTGGAAGATTATTACCGAAAACTTTTGCAACAAAACCCCCATCAAGCCTAATGTGGTGGACCGCTCTGCGTAACGAAAGCGTCAAAATCTTGGCCAAACCCCGGTCCTACCTGGGCTTTGTCGCCATCACCTTGCTGGTGGCGGTCATTTTGTTGGCCTTGGCTTTGGATGGTCGCTCGTATATCGAGTTTGTGACCTCATCCCTTCAACAAAGCCTCACCGTGGAAGGCCAAATGTTAAACGGTTACTTGGTGGGCTTCATCATATTGCAAATGTTGGTGGTTCATCTGCCCTTGTTGGTTGCCTTGGTGACCGGAGATTTGGTCTCCGGGGAGGCCGCCATGGGGACCCTTCGCAATTTGTTAACCCGTCCCTTATCCCGCAGAGGATTGTTGCTCAGCAAATACGGAGCTGCAGCGGTTTATGCCCTGGTTCTGTTGTTTTGGTTGGGCCTGATGGCCGTTTTGGTCTCACCTTGGATTTTTGGGGTGGGAGATTTGGCGGTTCTCAGCAACGAAGGCCTGCAGATCCTACCGGCCTCCGAGGTTATGCCCCGCTTTTTTCAAGCCTTTGGGGTCGCTTTTGCGGCCTTGTATACGGTGGCTTGCTTGTCGGTTACTTTTTCCTGTTTTGCGGATAATTCCATCGGGCCCATTGTGGGGACCATGGCCACGATCATGGTCTTTACCTTGGTTGGAACATTGGACGTGGCGTTGTTTGACCATATTCGGCCGTTTTTGTTCACAACCCACATGGCGGCTTGGCGTTCCTTGTTTTTGGATCCGATTCCATGGGGAGATATCCTTTTCTCCATGTTGCTTTTGTCAGCTCATTGGGTGGTTCTGATCGGTGTTGGTCTGTGGACTTTTGATCGCAAAGACATCCTCACCTAAATTCCATCCCATGCTCGGTTTTCGCTTACTTCCAAGATTTGGCGCGCTCCTTTGGGGCTTCTTGCACTGCATCGCGTCCGTTCAGGCACAGCGCTCGGTCCCTGAGCCATCGGGCAAGAGCCTGACCGCCGATGCCTTGGTTGAGCGTTTGGTTCAGCGAAGTTCCCTCATTCAAGACTTGTCCGCTGAGGTCCATGTTTTGGCCGATGTTCCCCGGGTCAAGATCAAGCCCCTTTCGGGGACCATGCATTACTTGGCCCCTGATCGTTTTCATTTGAAAAGTACACGTTTGGCCCTGCTACCCCGCCAAAATCCCATGGAGCTTTTTGAATTCCTCCGACAGCCTCAAAAATACCGCAGCATGCTCATGGGTAACGAGGCCGTTGGTCGCCAATCGGCCGTTTTGTTATCCCTGCTGCCAACAGGCATAGACCAGGATTGGCAACTCATTCGCCTCTGGGTTCAGCCTCAAAGTGCCCGCATTCTCCAGGCCGAAATTACCCGCCGTAGTTTGGGGACCGTGCAGATGCAGTATTTCTACAAGAATGCCTTGTCACCGAGCCCGGGGTCGTTTCCGGATTTACCGGACAGTTTGCTTTTTGAAATGGACGCCAGCAGCCTCAAGCTCCCCAAAGCCCTCACGGCCGATCTCCACAGGGGCTCGGTTCGGGATGGACTGAGTCCAGCCCAACGCCCGCTAAGAGCTCCCGATGGTAAGGCCCGGGTTGCGATGGGTTTTCGGTGGATTTCCCAAAATCAGGGCGCAGCTGCTCGTTTTTTCAAGACCCAAAAGGCCGGGTAACTGCTTATTTTGCGAGGGTTTTGCGATCGATTTCGATTGCCAAACCTCCATACCGCGCTATTGACTTTACGTATGAACCAAACCTTGAGCGAACAAGAACTTTTGCGTCGCGCCTCCCTGGAATCCCTAAGGGGCTTGGGCGTTGAGCCCTATCCCTCGGCCTCTTTTCATCGAACCCATCGGACCGCCCAGATCCTCCAAGAATTCAAAGACGAAGAATCCGGGTCCTGGCAAGAGGTTTCGCTGGCCGGTCGTTTGATGAGTCGACGTATCATGGGCAAGGCTTCTTTTGCGGAATTGCAAGACGCCAGCGGGCGCCTTCAATTGTACATCAGCCGCGACGAAATCTGCCCCGGTGATAACAAAGACACCTACAACGAAGTCTTCAAAAAACACTGCGATATCGGGGATTGGGTTGGGGTCAAAGGCTATGTTTTTCGAACCCAGGTTGGGGAGATTACCCTTCACGTTTTGCAGTTTGTTTTTTTGTCCAAAGCCTTGCGCCCTCTACCGGTGGTGAAGCGCGACGAGGACGGCCGCGTTTACGATGGTTTTACCGACCCCGAACAACGTTACCGAATGCGCTACGTGGATTTGGTGGTGAACCCGGACGTCCGAAATATTTTTGTGTTACGGTCACGCATGATTGAAACCATGAGGCAGTTTTTTAACCGTCATGGTTACCTCGAGGTGGAGACCCCTGTGCTGCAACCATTGTACGGTGGAGCCTTGGCAAGGCCCTTCAAAACCCACCACAACACGCTGGACATGCCTTTGTACCTTAGGATAGCCAACGAGCTCTACCTGAAGCGCTTGATTGTTGGGGGATTGGAAGGTGTTTACGAATTTGCTCGAGATTTTCGGAACGAAGGAATGAGTCGATTTCATAACCCGGAGTTCACCATGTTGGAGCTGTATGTCGCCTTTGAAGATTATCAATGGATGATGTCGCAGACCGAAAAGTTATTGGAAGAATTGGCGATGACGCTGAATGGGACGACCGTTCTGCAGGTTGGGGAGCAACAAATTGATTTCAAAGCGCCGTTCAGACGGGTGACCCTTTACGACGCCATTTCCGAAAAAGCGGGGGTTCGGGTTGATGAGATGGACGAGGCATCACTGCGCGATCTTGCGCATCAAAAGAACTTGGAAACTGATCCTTCGATGGGCAGGGCCAAATTGCTGGATACCCTGTTTGGGGAATTGGTTGAACCCACCTTGATCCAACCCACCTTTGTGATGGACTATCCGGTCGAAATGTCGCCCTTGGCCAAGTCCCATCGGGATAGACCCGGCTTGGTGGAGCGTTTTGAACTGATTTGCAATAGCAAAGAAATCGCGAATGCGTTTTCGGAACTGAACGACCCACTGGACCAGCGTGCTCGTTTTGAGGCGCAACTGGAAATGGGCAAAAGAGGAGATCCCGAGGCGATGGTTTTGGACGAAGATTTTTTGAGAGCTCTGGAATTTGGAATGCCACCAACCGCCGGAATCGGAATTGGAATCGATCGCTTGGCCATGATTATGACCAACGCGGCCAGCATTCAGGAGGTCCTGCTCTTTCCTCAAATGCGCCCGGAAAAAAGCGAAGGATAATGCTGGAGGCGCCTCCCGCGGTTTTGCCTTTGAGGTATCCCAGTCATTGGAAGGAGTACGCCTTGTTGGATAGTGGCAACGGGCTCAAATGGGAAAAATTTGGGGATCGTGTTTTGCAGAGGCCGGAACCGCAGGCTCTGTGGGCTCCTGTCGAAACCCAAGCGGTGTTACGAAAAGCAACCCAATGGCGTTTTGAAGCAGTCGGTGGCCGTCAAGGTCAGTGGCTAGGGCCGGTTCAAGGGGATCGTGGGGATCGTTGGAACGTGAATTATCGCAGCCCGTCACTAAATCTTCGTTTTCAGCTGGCCATGACGGCTTTTAAGCATGTCGGGTTGTTTCCGGAACAGGCGGATAACTGGGAATTTATAGCCAAGGTCCTGCGCTCATGGTCAAGCAAGCCCAAAGTACTCAATCTTTTTGCCTATACCGGGGGCGCCAGCCTGGCTGCCGCCGCCGCAGGAGCTCAGGTGTATCACCTGGATTCGGTTCGGCAGGTGGTGGATTGGGCCCGTCGTAACGCCGATCTATCCGGCATGGAGGGACTGCATTGGGTGGTGGAAGATGCCCGCAAATTTGTTCAAAGAGAAATCAAACGAGGCCATGTTTACGATGTCGTTTTGATGGATCCCCCGGCCTACGGTATGGGGAGTTCGGGTGAGCGTTGGAAGTTGGAGGATCAATTGCAGGATTTGATGGAAGAGGTCCGTCGAATTTTGGTTCCCCAAAAGCATGCGTTGTTGGTGAATGCCTATTCGTTGGGATTATCTCCGTTGATCCTCCGCTCGTTATTGTCCCGGTGGTACAAATCAAACGAGATGGAATGTGGCGAAACGGCATTACAGGATCGTCATGGGCGTTACTTGCCTTTGGGGGTCTATGCCCGCGTTGTTCGGGGTTTGGAACCCCGTAACCTGGAGGTCAACCCATCGATGACGCTGGTATGATTCTGGTATTTGATACCGAAACCACTGGGCTACCCCGCAATTACAAAGCGCCGGTCAGCGATTCAGCCAATTGGCCCCGCGCCGTTCAGGTGGGTTGGCAATTGTTGGATGACCAAGGCCGTAGCGTTTCGACCCAGTGTTGGGTGGTGTACCCCGATGGCTATGAAATCCCCTATAACGCGGCCAAGGTCCATCGCATTACCACCGAAAGAGCCCAAAACGAAGGTCATCCTTTGGGATCTGTTTTGGATTTTTTTGAAGCTGATTTAAAAAAGGCCACCGTCGTCGCTGGCCATAACATTGAATTTGATTTGATGATCATTCGGGCCGAATGGTACCGGATGGGGAGAAACGATGCCTTTGAGGGAATGCATGTGCTGGATACCAAAGACATATCGACAGCATTCTGTGCCTTGCCTGGCGGAAGGGGCGGTCAATTCAAATGGCCTTCGCTCACCGAATTGTACAGCAAATTATTTGGGACCACCTTCGAAGAAGCGCACGATGCCGCTGCGGATGTGGCCGCAACGGTGCATTGCGTTTTGGGACTCATCCAAAAACAAGTCGTAGGGGCCTCCCATTTGGGTTTGGCCCCCGAGGCCTACGAAACCCTACGGATTCACTTGGACGATCCGCAGGTTTGGACACCACCCTCGGCGACCAAGGCCAAGGATACCCGGACTTTGACGGAATCGGGCAAGGATCAAAGCGCAAAAGCTGCTGTTGATAAGGAGAATCTTCTTTCCAGGGCAGAGTCTCCTTCGCTTGCTCGTTTTGTGCATTTGCATTGCCATTCCCAATTTTCGTTGGGAATTCCGGGCTGCAGTACCGTTTACGATCTGGTGGATCATGCGGTGGCCAACGGAAGCGGTGCCGTTGCTTTGACCGATCACTCCACGCTTTATGGAGCCTTCTTGTTTTTTCAATATGCCCATGCCAAGGGGATCAAACCGATTTTGGGCCTGGACTTGCAGGTTTGCAAAGACCATCGAGATCACAGCCGCAAGGATAACGGAACGCCCCAATTGCTTTTGGCACGTAACCTCAAGGGGTACCAAAACCTGGTCAAATTGGGTTCGTTGTCGTACACCGAGGGCTATTATTATGTGCCAAGGGTTGGTCGTGAATTGGTTTTTGCGCATAGCGAAGGTCTGGTAGCGACT
>JBJTSS010000293.1:0-5427 GCA_046079785.1 Bacteroidota bacterium | reverse complement strand
TGGTTTGCAGGCCATTGTGGATGCCTCGCGTTCTTTGGCTTTGGGTAATGGGGATTATTACCTGGCCGGGGGGGTGGAGAGCATGTCCAGGGCACCCTACGTCATGCCCAAGCCCGAGCAGGGTTTTGATCGTCAGCCTCGAATTTTTGACACCACCTTGGGATGGCGTTTTACCAACCCTCGATGGGAGGACCTTTACTACCCCTACTCGATGGGCGAAACGGCCGAAAACGTTGCCGAGCGCTTTAACATAAGCCGCGAAGACCAGGATGATTTTGCGTACGCTTCCCAAATGAAATGCGCAAAGGCCCAGGCCGAAGGTGCATTTGATCGTGAAATCGTGGGCGTTGAGGTTCCCAAAGCCAAAGGGGCCACCGCCTTCTTCACGGTGGATGAACACCCACGGTTGGGGGAACGGTCGGCTTTGGATCAACTCAAACCGGCTTTTCGCAAAGGGGGGACCGTTACCGCAGGAAATTCTTCGGGCATCAACGATGGAGCGGCCTGTCTCCTGCTGGCTTCGGGTTCTGCGGTTAAACGGGATGGCTTGAAGCCCTTGGCCAGGGTTGTTTCCATGGCCTCGGCCGGGGTGGACCCCGCCATCATGGGCATGGGCCCGGTACCCGCCGTTCGCAAAGCGTTGCAACGTGCAGGTTTGACAACGGCTGATTTGGGTTTGATTGAATTGAACGAGGCTTTTGCATCGCAGGCCTTGGCGTGCGTTCGCGATTTGGATTTGGCTATGGACCGGGTTAACGTCCATGGAGGAGCCATCGCCTTGGGTCATCCTTTGGGTTGTTCTGGTGCCAGAATTACCACCACCTTGGTTCATGCACTGCATCGTCACCCCCAGGTATCGCCCTACGGTTTGGCAACGATGTGTGTTGGGGTTGGCCAAGGGTTGGCCATGGTGGTGGAGGCTTGTCGTTAATTCCCCAATCGGTGCCCCGATTCTTTTTGCATTTGTCCTACGACGGTGGAGCCTACCACGGCTGGCAAAGGCAACCCAACGCGGTGACCGTCCAGGAAACCCTCGAAAACGCTTTGTCCGTGTATACCAGGCGAGCGGTTTATTTGACAGGACAGGGCAGGACCGATACCGGGGTGCATGCGATCTCGTTTTATGCCCATTGGGATCTCCCCGAGATGGATGCCTTGCCTTGGGGTTCGGACCTTGGGCTTTGGCTTGCTCGCCTTAACCGTATGCTCCCCAAGGACATCGCGGTTCACAAGGTATTCCAAGTCCCCGAGACCCTCCACGCTCGTTATTCGGCCTTGTCCAGAACATACCAGTACCGTATTCATTGGTCCAAAGATCCTTTTTGGGAGTCACGTTCTTGGTGGTTACCCAGCCCACCCTGTTGGGAGGAGGTACAACGTGCCACGGAGACCTTGCCCGGCTTGAGAGATTTTGGGGCCTTTGCACGCAGTGGGGGTGGTCAAAAGCATAACATTTGTCAACTCACCAAGGCCGAATGGACCATGGACGGTCCCCATCGAGCTTTCCTTACCTTGGTTGCCAATCGTTTTTTGAGAAACATGGTCCGCGCCGTGGTGGGTACTTTGGTGGAGGTAGGCCGGGGTTACCGGCGGGCCGAAGACATGGAAGCCTTAATTCAAGAGGCCCGACGTTCGTCGGCCGGTAGCTCGGCACCCGCCCATGGGCTTTATTTGACGGAGGTCACCTACCCCCAGGGTGCCATCCCGGATTTTTCGGTTTTCAAGCCCAAGGAGGTTTCAGGATGACCTCGGCCCAAACCCCCAAGGGTACGGGTTCACCGACCCTGCGCCTTTTGTATTCAATGTTACCTTACCGCAGCTTGGTTGTTGTTACGGTGGTCTTGGCGGTGGTCTTGGCGGGTATGGCGCCCTTGCGGCCCTGGTACATCCAACAAGCCGTGGATGGTCCTATGCGCAGTGGTGATTTTGAGGGCTTGGCATCGCTAGGCTGGCTGATCCTTTCCCTGCTCTTGGTGGAGTCGTTGTTTCGTTACCTCTTTGGGTACCTCAGTGTTCGCCTGGGTCAATCCGTGGTTCGGGATTTACGGCTCCAGCTTTACCGTAAGTTAAGTCGTTATCGACCTGAATTTTATGAGTCCAGGCCGGTGGGGTCGTTGGCCAGTCGAGTGATTAATGATTTGGAAGCGATTGCCGAACTTTTTGCCCAGGGTTTTTTGACCATGGCGGGCGATATCTTACAATTGGTGGTGATTTTGGTGGTGATGTTCCGCACCGATTGGCAACTAAGTCTGGTTAGTTTGCTGGTGATGCCTTTGTTGTTACGATCCACCTGGTGGTTCAAAGAAAAAGTCCATGCTTCCTTCACCTCGGTGCGGACCAATACCGCTAGGTTAAATGCCTTTTTGGCCGAAAGGCTCAGTAATTTGATTTTGGTCCCTCTTTTTGACCGCGAGGGCCAAGAAAATCAAGCCTTTGCTCGTGAGAATGATCGCTTGACCCAGGCTCATTTGGATGGCATATGGTATTATTCCGTGTTTTTTCCGGTGGTGGAGGTCCTAACGGCGGCGGCCATGGGTCTGATGGTGTGGTATGGCGCTGTGCGTGTCGATCAGGGTGACGTAACACCCGGTGTTCTGGTGGCTTTTTTGGTTTATATCAATCAGCTTTTTCGCCCATTGCGTCTCTTGGCAGACAAGTTTAATTCATTGCAAATGGGTGTTATCGCCGCTTCCCGGGTTTTTGCTTTGATGGACGAAGATGCGGAGATTTCGACCCCCCAATTGGCGACGAAATCAACCAACAATGCAGGTGATAGGAGGTCGTTGCACGTACAAATTCGGGGCTTGACTTTTGGTTATGACCCCGAACGCCCGGTATTACGCGGTTTGGATTTGGATTTACGAAGCGGAGAAGTGGTGGCTGTGGTTGGAGGCAGCGGCTGTGGTAAATCCACCTTGGCTCAATTGCTGGTTCGCTTTTATGAGGGTTACCGAGGATCGATCCAAGTCGATGGGCAGGAATTGTCGACCTGGTCCCCAGAGAATTTGAGAAAACGTTTGGTGTATGTCCCCCAAGAATTGTTTTTGATTAACGGGACGGTGTTGGATAATATCAAGTTGTTGGATAGCCGATTGGACGGTCAAACCGTGATGGCCCGCATTCAGGATTTGCACTTGGGGGATTTTTTGACCCAGTGGCCTCAGGGATTGGAAACCCAGGTGGGCGAGCGTGGGCAGTTCCTTTCGGCTGGTCAACGGCAGTTGGTGGCTTTGATGCGGGCACTGGTCTTGGATCCTGATCTTTTGATTTTGGATGAGGCTACCGCTTCGGTGGATTCCAAGTCGGAGTCCTTGGTCCAAAGGGGCATCGAGGCTTTTGTTGCTCACCGTAGTGCCCTGATTATTGCCCATCGCTTGGCAACCCTTCGTTTTGCTCACCGGGTGGTGGTTCTGGATGAAGGTCGGGTGGCCGAAAGCGGGACTTACGATGAGTTGTTGGCTCTCAAGGGACGATTTTGGGCCCTGCACCAAGCCCAACAAATGGGCGAGGAGGTATAAGCCCAAAACAACCTATTTTTAGCAATCGAATCAACCCCCCTCCCAATGAAAGTAACATTGACGACAGCCATGGTTCTCTTGGTCTTTGGTTTCCATTCGGCCTTCGCAGAAAAGTATCCCGATCGGGAGCCTGGTTGCGCGGCTCTCAAAGAGCGAAGACTTGGTATTCAACGGCTTAATCAAGAAGCCCAGCGCAGTTCGGCCCTGAACCGAGGAGCAGATACCTACGATATCCATCATTACCACTTTAACCTTGAGGTGACCAATACCTCCACCACCCTGGGTGGTGACGTGATGTTTAGGTCCGTGGTGACCTCGCCGGTTATGGATACTTTTTGGTTTGAATTGAGAGATTTTATGACCATCGACTCCGTTCGAATCAACAACACGACCTATTTGCCGGCGGCCTTTTCACGGCTCAACCATGTCGTGCGTATTCCACTGCTGTCCAATTTGGATGCGGGTATGATGGTTACCTGCCGGGTATATTACCGGGGTACGCCACCCAGTTCAGGTTTTTTTAGCGGGATAACCAGCGCTCAGTCCCCAACATGGGGGGTCAACGTGACCTGGACCCTATCGGAACCTTTTTCCGCCCCGGACTGGTTCCCCTGCAAACAAGACCTGGCGGACAAAATTGACTCGGTCTTTTTTGACGGAACCAGCCTCAGTCCCAACAAAGTTGCTTCCACCGGTTTGCTGGTGGGGGTGGATACCCTCAGCGGAAATCGCATGAAATTCAAGTGGAGAAGCCGTTACCCCATGGCTTTTTACCTCATGGCCTTTGCGGTTACCAATTATACCGAGCACCTGAGTTATGCCTATCCGGCGGCGATGGGGGGGGATTCACTTTTGATACAACATTGGATTTATAATGCCAACAATTCTTCGGGGACTTCTTGTTTGAATTTCAATCGGACCGCACTGAACAGCACGGGGTCCATGGTGGAGAATTTCTCCAATCTTTTTGTTTTGTATCCCTTTACCAACGAGAAGTACGGCCATATGATGGCCCCGCTGGGCGGGGGGATGGAGCATCAAACCATGAGCACCATGGGAAGTTTTGGGATGGATTTAATCGCTCATGAATTGGCGCATCAGTGGTTTGGCGATATGGTCACTTGTGCAACTTGGAACGATATTTGGCTGAACGAAGGTTGGGCATCCTACGGGGAATATCTTCACCGCCAATATGTTATATCTCAGACATCGGCTTCGGATTGGATGAACGCAACCCATAACAGTGCACGTTCTGCAACCACCGGATCGGTCTATGTTCCGGCTTCGGGGATTACCAATGTGAATCGAATTTTTTCCTCAGCGCTTTCGTACAAAAAAGGCGCAGCGGTTCTCCACATGCTGCGCAATGAGATTAACAACGATTCCTTGTTTTTTGGGGGGGCTCGGCGTTACCTTAACGCCAAACGTCATTCGGTAGCGACCACCGATGAGTTTAGGGACATCATGGAACTGCATAGCGGGGTACCCTTGTCCTCCTTTTTTCAGGATTGGGTTTATGGCGAAGGTTTCCCAACCTACGATGTGCGCTGGAATTGGCGGGATTCGGTCCTATGGGTTCAATCAAGCCAAACGACCTCGGCCCCAACGGTAACCCCTGTTTTTCGGAACAAGGTGCCTTTGGGTTTGGTGACATCGGGCCCTGGGCAGGCACCTAGCCAAATTCAAATCGAACCGGCTTTGGGCCTCCAACGTATTTGGGTTCCCCGGCAGGTTGTTAGCCTTAGCCTGGATCCGAACAATGCTATTCTCAAGGGTACGGCTTCCTCCATAACGCGCCTATCCACACTGGGCGCGGGTCTCAACGAGGAACTTGGTTTGGAATGGATGCAGTGTTATCCCAACCCCACCCAAGGCCCCTTGAATATTCATTTGGGCGTGCCGGCGTCTT